>CAKZYL010000448.1 GCA_937884705.1 uncultured Roseovarius sp.
CCCGGTGTCAGCGAGGCGGCGAAAGCTTCCTCCACTTCGCCCAAGGGCTTGCCGCCGCGGGTTCTGTGCATCCGCACCTTGAGCAGATCGCTGTCCTGAATGGTCCCGATATTCATCCGGATGAGCCGTGCGGCCCGGGGATCTCGAAGTTGCCATTGGCCGTCTGGGCGGTGCAGTAGCCGCTGCCATTGGTCATAGGCGCGCAGGGCGTATCCGCCGGTCGCGCAGAACTCCAGGCAGGCGTCATAGTCCGCACGAGACAAATCGGCATAGGCACCTGTGGTGCGTATCTCGTCAAACAGCTCATCTGCATCAAAAAGACCGGCGCAAGCCCGGATCAGGATATGTTGGCAAAGGACATCCTGCGGACCTGGGCCTTTTGGTTCCCCGTCCAGATCGTGATCAATGACGGCTTGCAGGGCCGCCTGACACTCCACCACTTCGAAGCGATTTGCCGGCACCAAAAGCGCCTTGGAGGGGGCGTTGTAATTGTGATTGGCCCGCCCGATGCGCTGCACCAGACGTTTGACGTTTTTGGGCGCACCGACCTGAATGACGAGGTCAACGTCCCCCCAATCAATACCCAGATCGAGCGAGCCCGTGCAGACAACGGCGCGCAATTCGCCGCGCTGCATGGCACCCTCCACACGTTCCCGCTGGACCCGATCGAGAGAGCCATGATGGATCCCGATTGGCAGGGCGTCTTCGTTGGCAAGCCACAGATTGTGAAAGAAAATCTCCGCCTGGGCGCGGGTGTTGTGGAAAATGAGGGTCGTCTTATGCGCACGGATTTGGTGGAGGACATCTGGAATGGCATAGACCGCGCCCCCGCCCGCCCATGGCGGTGGATCAGAGGCCTTGAGCATCGAAATATCCGGGGCAGGGCCAGGATCGGCCATCAGGATCTCACACGGATCGGGGTGGCGCGCCAACAGATGCGCGATGGCCGCAGGGTCTTCGACCGTGGCGGAGAGACCGACGCGGCGCAGGCTGGTCGCATTTTCACGGCAGAGGGTTTCCAGCCGGCTCAGAGCCAGCATCATTTGATCGCCGCGTTTGGATTCGCTCAACGCATGGATTTCATCAACGATGACGCGTTGCAGACCGGCAAACATGCGGTGCGCGTCTTCATAAGAGGTGAGAAGCGCGAGGCTCTCTGGCGTGGTTAGCAGGATATGAGGAGGATCGGCGCGTTGACGTTTCTTGCGGCTTTGCGGTGTGTCACCCGTGCGATCATCAATGCGGATGGGCAGGGCCATCTCTTCGACCGGGGTGCGCAGATTGCGTTTTATGTCGGACGCGAGCGCTTTGAGCGGGGAGATGTAAAGCGTGTGGATCCCTTCATGCGTGCCGTCTTCTAGTTCCACCAGCGTTGGCAGGAAACCGGCCAGCGTTTTGCCGCCGCCGGTTGGCGCAATCAGCAGTTGGCACGGCTGATCCTTGCGGTCGAGCATGTCCTGCTGATGGGCGTGGATCTGCCAGCCGCGAGCGGAAAACCAATCCTGAAACCGAAGGGGGAGCGCCGTCATGGAGCGCTACCTAGTGCGATTGCCCGCCCAATGCAAAGCAAGAGCGATGGGGCAATCGCCAAAAAGTTGGGCGGCCCTCGTGTGACCGGAAAAGACGCTTAGTTGATGATCTCTTCGTCCGTCACAAACATGTTGGCCCAGGCACGATCGACCAAATCCGGCGTCATTTGATAGGGGATGCCTTCGAATTCACAGATCGAGATCATCTGGTCGATGAGGAAGATCGGCTGATAGTTCGAATAGACATTGTTGATCGTCGGATATTTCTTTTTCAACAAGTGCAAAAGCGCGTCCTCGTCGAGCGGCATACCGCGTTTTTTGGCCACCATGGCGAAGATTTTGAGGTAATCCGCCTGATCGGGCCCGTCGATTTTGATCTTGAAGAAGATCCGGCGGAGCGCGGCTTGGTCGAAGATTTTGTTGGGGTGGAAGTTCGTGGAAAAGATCACGAGCGTATCAAACGGCACCTCGAACTTTTCACCTGACTGGAGCGCAAGAATGTCCTTGCTTTCTTCCAGCGGAACAATCCAGCGGTTCACTAGGGCCTGTGGTGGCTCGGCCTGACGGCCAAGGTCGTCCACGATGAAGATGCCGCCGGTGGATTTGAGCTGCAGAGGTGCCTGATAGGTACGCGCCGTGGGGTTGTACACGAGATCCAGCATCGAGAGTGAAAGCTCACCCCCTGTGATCACGGTCGGCCGGTCACAGCGGACATAGCGCGTGTCAAAGGTGCGACGGCGGCGCAGGTTGTTCGGATCGTCGGTTTCAACCTCTGCCTTAGAATGCACGATCGGGTCGTAAACGGTGATCACCTGGCCAGAGTATTCGATCGCGCGGGGGACATAGATTTTGTCACCCATGGCATCGCGAATACCGTTTGAGATGGACGATTTGCCGTTGCCGGGCGGTCCGTACATCAGGATCGACCGTCCGGCAGACACCGCCGGCCCGAGATAGTCGAGCAAACTGTCGGGCAGCACCAAGTGGCCCATCGCCCCGGTCAATTGGGCGCGTGTCACTTGGATATCGCGAATCGACTGGCGTTTGATTTGTTCGTGGTAGACCGGCAGGGGCACGGGCATCGCACCGAAATACTCCGATTGGGCAAGCGCGTCCATCGCGCGGGCTTTGCCTGCGTCGGTCAGCTGATAGCCCATTTCGCCACCGCTATTGGCGTTGAGGGTACCTGTCGCCTCGAGCAAAAGCTGTGAGCGAGCGAGGTCCACAAGCTCTTGTGTCACGGCACGCGGCAAGCAAATCGCCTCTGCAAGGTCTGTGACCATGTCGAGGTTTTTGCGGAACATCGTCTTGAGCAAAATGTCCCGCATCATCACGACCGGCAGGCGCATCTCTTCTATACGGTTCGGCGGAGGTGGCGGTTGCACCCCCTTCTGCATACCTTGGTTGGCCTGCACATTCATCGAACTTGCCCCTTTTGCAGTGTGTTTGCTCGTTGTTATCGGGGGCAAACCCGCCAAAAATGTGGAACAGGCGGGGCAGGGGCGCGGCACCTGACACGGGCGCCGCATTCTTTCAAAGAATGCGGTCCGAAGTCTTTCAAAGACTTCGACACCCTGCGTTTAAGGGATGAGCGCCGGGACGATGGTCACGATTTGCGGGAAGAACCACAAGATCGCGAGCCCTACGACCTGGATCAGTACGAAAGGCGCAACCCCGCGGTAGATATGACCTGTCGTGACCTCTTTTGGGGCCACGCCGCGCAGATAGAAGAGCGCAAAACCGAAAGGCGGCGTCAGAAACGAGGTTTGCAGGTTCACCGCGATCATGATCGTCACCCATTTGGGATCAAACGTGCCGCCGTAGATCACTGGCCCCACGATCGGGATCACAATGTAGATGATCTCCAGGAAGTCGAGAACGAAACCCAGAATGAAGAGCACCAGCATCACGATCAAGAAGACCGTCATTTCATTGTCGAAACTGCGCAGGAATTGCTGGATGTAATGCTCACCGCCGAAGGAAATCACCACGAGGTTGAGAAGCTGCGAGCCAATGAGGATCGTAAAGACCATCGACGTGACTTTTGCGGTTTCTCTCACGACGGGGGTCATGACCCCGCCGGAGTACAGCACCCAGCACGCAAAGAGCAGTCCAAAGAGTGCGAAAAGATATGAGGCTTTGGCGAAGGTGAACGCGACCCATGTCTCAAAAGATACCTCTTGTACATTGATCCTGAGGTCGAAATTCACCCCCATCAGGATCGCGACAATGATCGCGAAGGTGGAAAAGATGATCACTTTGCCCGTGCGTTCTTCGTCTTTGAGACGACGATACGCGGCGAGCATGATCGCGCCCGCTGCACCCAGGGCAGCCGCAGGTGTCGGGTTGGTGATGCCCCCCAGAATGGAGCCAAGCACCGCGACAATCAGGACAAGCGGCGGGAAGACCACGCGCACAAGTTCGTTTTTCGCCAGCAGTCCCGCGCCGTAAGAGCAGCCATAGAGCGCAAGCGCCACGGGGATGGCCAGGATCAGGAATGTCACCCCCGGGCTCATTTGTGGGCCGATAACGAGAATGTCGAGAATGAGACCGAGCACGACCCCCAAAGCCCCGACAAGCAGCGCAGCAGGGTTGGAGGAGGGCGACACACCGCGCGCGAACGCCAGGATCAGGGCAAAGAGCAGCATGATGATCGCAACGCCCGTGCCGATGGGCGCGGCATTCTCTATTTTCTCAAGAAGGGCTGCCGCCCGTTCATCCTCGGACAGTTCCACGCTCTGGGCGACGCCACCTGCAGCGTCAATTTCAGCCTGTTGCGCAAGCGCGGCATCCCAGGCCTCCTGACCATGGAGTTCGATCATTGAGGCCTGACATTCTTCGCTCACACTGGTGCGCAGGCTGGCAGCTTGGCCTTGTGCAGAGAAGCTATCCACCGTCAGGTCCTGACTGCCAATCACGTTGACCTGACCCAGCAAGATCATGCCGGCGATCAAGCCCACCGGCACTCCAAGGAACCATGTGAAAGCCTCATTGCGGGTGATCGGCTCTGCATTGGTGCTGCCCATTTCCACGGCGGGCGCGCGTGATGGGTTTGCCAGAGCATAGCCAAATGCATAGAGCGCATATAGCAGCGCCAAAAGGATGCCCGGCAGCAGAGCCGCCTGGAATAGGGTACCAACGGAGACCACAGCCGGCTCACCCAAATAGGTCAGCGCATCCGTGCATCCGGCCTCCTGCGCGCGGCTTTCTTGTGCGGTAGAATAGAGATCTCCCGCCAAAGTGCCGAGAAGAACGATCACGATGGATGGCGGGATAATCTGGCCCAAGGTGCCGGATGCCGCGATCACACCCGTTGCGATCTCTGGGCTGTAATTATTGCGCAGCATCGTGGGTAGGCTGAGCAATCCCATGGTGACCACGGTCGCGCCCACGATGCCGGTGGAGGCAGCCAGGAACGCGCCCACAACCACGACCGACACGGCCAAACCGCCGGGCAGGGGGCCAAAGACCCGCGCCATGGTTGTGAGCAAGTCATTCGCAATTTTGGATCGTTCCAGCGTGATGCCCATCATCACAAACATGAGCACGGCGAGCAGCGTCTCAATCGATTGGCCTGCCAGCACGCGCTCGTTCATGCGGTTCACAATGAACGAAATGTTGCGATCAAGGGCGGTTTCCCAGCCCTGCACGAACACGGGTTCTTCGAAGCGAGGCAAGTCCGGGTATCGGAACACGGATATGGTTTCGGCTTTGATGCCGTTGGCGATCAAGGCATTATAGGCCTGACTGCTGGTATCAATCGCTTGGTGGATGAGCAGCCCAGCACTGTCCAAAGCGGCGATGATCGCAAAGGAAATGACCCCTGCGCCGCCGATAGCAAAGGCCACAGGAAAGCCCGAAAGGATCCCGCCAAAGAGGCAGAGGAAAACGATCATCAGGCCAACTTCGACGCCGTCAAGTCCAAACAACATGTCCCCGCTCCCGCTTTAATGTGTGCCTTCGAAGGCTTCTTCACCTTCACCGAGCGTGTCTTTGTCAATGAGCTTTCCGGCTGATTCTTCGCCTTCTACGAACTCCAAGTAGGAGCGATAGAAGAAGGCCACCGAATGGATGAACACCATCCCAGCAAAGGCCACAAGCAGGATCTTAAAGAGGAAATAAGCGTCAAACCCGTTGGGGCTGAACCCGATGGTTTCGACATTCCAACGCACGGCGCGCGCCTTGAGAAGCAGACGGTCGATGGTGTCTGATGCAGACGGTTTCGGCGTGATCAGGTGGCGCCACATAAAGTACCAGCCATACATCCAGATGATGATGGCCGTGGGCATCATGAAGATAAGCGAGCCGAACATATCGATGAGGCGTTTGGTGCGGTGTGATACCGCGGAATAAATGAGGTCAACGCGGACATGCCCACCTTGCACAAATGTGTAGGTGCAGCACAGCGCCACGACCATGGCATTGTCGAATTTCAGAGCTTCGGCCCACCAGCTTATGTCTTTTTGCAGTGGGATCCCAAACCCAAGTGAGATGTCAGGGCGCGCGAAAATACGCTGGATGAAGACGATCACAACCTGTTGCAGCACCATCAAAAGCCCGGCCCATGCAAAGGTTCGACCCACGATGTTGGCAAACCCTTCCCTCACCCGAACTCAGCAACACAAGAAGCATTAACGCCACACACCAATGCCAAAGAGCACGAGGAAGACAGCAAAAAAGCCAAAGAAAACCTCTGTCGATCCGCCGTAATAGACGAACCGCATAAGAGACTCTTTATCTTCCGTGGAGTTGGTCCAAAGGACCCAGTCAAGCCAGCTCGATGGATTTGAAAGGGCCTGCAAGATATTCAAAAATGCCAGGGCGATGTTCTGGAAAAACCAGCCGAGTGCGTCGAGCATTTGTCCCCCATGCTCCGAGTTTTGGGACAGGTCGCGCAGTCTGCCCTTTTTTGCGGTGACGGGCCCAGCTTAGGGGCCCGCTCCGATTTTGCAAATGATCTAAATCAACCCAGAACGCGGTCGCGCTGGTTGCGGTAGGCGGAAATGGACTGTGTGAGCCAACCGGAAGATGCCTTCATGGAGCCCTGGTAGTCCGCCAGGATTTCAGAGAAGAGGTCATCGCCTGCGAACTCATCATACACCTGCTGCGCAGCGCCACCCATGGCATCCCAAACACTGTCAGGGAATTCCAGAACGGTCACGCCACCGGCCTTCAGACGCTCAAGCGCGGCACCGTTGTTCATGAGGAACTGGCTGAGGTTCCAAACGTTGGCCTCACCTGCAGCGATCTCGATGATCTTTTGCTGCGCTGGTGTCAGGCTTTCAAACACGTCACGGTTTGTCGCCAGGGACAGACCTGCGCACGGCTCGTGGAAACCGGCGGTGTAGTAGAACTTGGTGATTTCCTGGAAGCCTGCTTTTTCGTCAGCCCACGGACCGATCCACTCGGTGCCGTCAATCGCGCCGGACGCAAGCGCCTGGTACACTTCGGAACCCGGCAGGTTTTGCACGGAGGCACCCATGTAGCCCAGAGCTTTGCCGCCCAGGCCAGGCATGCGGAACTTCAGGCCGTTGAAGTCCTCAGGCCCTTGAATTTCCTTGGAAAACCAGCCGCCAGCCTGAGTGCCAGTGTTGCCGCCGATGAAAGATTTCAAGCCGAAGATTTCGCCCAATTTGTCGTGCATCGCCATGCCGTTGCCATGGTAATACCAGTTGTTCAGCTCGGTCGCGGTCATGCCGAACGGCACGGCGGTGAAGAATGCAAAGCCAGGGTGCTGGCTGACAAAATAGTAGTCAGCAGCGTGATACATATCTGCCTGACCCGCCGTCACAGCGTCGAAAACTTCGAACGCGCCCACAAGCTCGCCGGCAGCTTTGACGTCGATTGTCAGGCTTCCGTCGGACATGGCATTGATGTTGTCTGCGCATT
>CAKZYL010000449.1 GCA_937884705.1 uncultured Roseovarius sp.
GTCAGGGTGACAAAGAACGTCGCCATCGCGCAGGCCTGACGCCCGGCTTGATTCATCAGCCCCGGAAGCAGGGCCCCAATGAATGGCAGCGCTACAATGAGAAAAAGCGACATGTCAAATCAGCCCCTGGACTTTGCGTCTCACGTTCAGGTGAACTGCGCCACCACCTCACGCCAGAGGGACCTCGCAATCTAAAGCTGTCTATTTCAGGTTTTATTCCTGAAAAACAAGACCCAATCGGCACGTTAGCGGCGGACATATGACGGTTAATGGTGAAAAAATCGTGGATTTCCGCAGGGGGTATGACCCTGGGGCACGTTCCATTGCCCTAGGCTTAAGGGCAATCGTGCGATATCGAGGACGCCCATCGAACCGGAGGCCCCTGCGCTGACTGCTCCACCCTTCTTTGACCTGTCGCACGCCACAGATGGTCTGGCGATGGAAATGACGATGCTTGAGACTGTGGTCGCATCCGGGCAGGCCACCGCCATGCTCTGGCAGGCCCGCGCGCCCGCGCTTGTCTTACCGGAGAGGTTCACAAAGGCTGCGCCATTTTCGGCGGCGGCCAAGGCCAGTGCTGCCAGAGGTTGGCCCGTGATCCCGCGCAAGACCGGTGGCGGGATCACGCCGCAGGGTCCGGGCGTGCTCAATCTGGCGCTTTGCTTTGAGGTCGCCTCCGGCCAATCGCGGGCGATTTTGGCCAGTTACGCCAAGATCGTGGATCCGATGCGCGCGGCCTTTGCCCAGCTTGGGATTGAGGCGGAGGCGACCCCGGTTCAGGGCAGCTTCTGTGACGGGGATTACAACTTGGCCGTCGAGGGGCGCAAAATCGTGGGCACTGCACAGAGGTGGAGAGGCAGAACCTGTTTGATCCATGCGCTGCTGCTGACAGATCTTGATCTCGCGCCAGCGGTTGCGGCGCTCGCGGACTTCAGCGCGGATCTGGGCCATGACACGGTCTTTCGAGATGACGTCCACTGTCGGTTGGCAGATCTTTTGAAGACGGAGCAGGATCCCACTCAGGCTGCAGTTGATGCGCTGTGGCAGGCCGTTTCAGAGGCAGGCTACGTGCCGTTTGCCCCCTGAGACCGCAACGCTTTCAAAAGCGACAGGATCATGGCATCACGTTGCGCCGCAAGAGCGTCAACGCTGCGGCCGTCTGTGGCCTCTGAGAGGCCCTTGACCAGCATCTCTGCGGTGTCTGCGTCAAGCGTTGGATCGCCCAGATCCGCCCACCAGCCGTTGAATGTGTCGGCGAAGTGATCGCAAAATGCGCGCAGCCCCCCTGCCCCAGCGCCCAGACCAAAGAGCGCCGTGGGGCCCATGGCCGCCCAGCGCAGGCCGGGCCCCGCGCTCATTGCCTTGTCTACATCGCCGACGCTCGCCACCCCGGATTGCACCAGATGGATCGCCTCGCGCCAGACGGCAGCCTGCAACCGGTTGGCCACGTGGCCCGGCACCTCTTTGTTCACGCGGATCGTGACCTTGCCGATATCTTCGTAAAACGCCTCCGCCGTGGGTATGACATCGGCATCGGTGCGGGCGTTGCCCATGACCTCGACCAACGGGATCAGATGCGGCGGGTTGAACGGGTGGCCCAGAATAAAGCGGGCGGGGGTCTGCCAGCCTTCCTGCATCTGGCCGAGCGTCAGCCCCGAGGCAGAGCTCGCGACCACGGCACCCGGCATCAACACGGGCTCTATCTCTGCAAAGGTCGCGTGTTTAACGGGCGCGCGTTCGGGGACGTTTTCTTGCACAAAGCCTGCGCCGTCGACGGCCTGTGCCGCCGTCGGGACAAAAGCCACGCGATCAGGATTGCCGCGCTTGGTCAAGCCCAACTCGGCCATCGTAGGCCAGGCGCGTTCGACATAGGTGCGCACATTGGCCTCCGCTTGCGGGTCGGGATCAAAGATGCTGACGGACCGACCAGAGGCTAGGAAAAGAGCGGTCCAACTGGCGCCGATCACGCCAGCGCCGAGGACAGCCGTGTGGGAAGTCGACATCAAAAGAGCCCCGGATTTAGTGGAGAGGCCGCTGTCATGCCACCATCCAGTGTGAAGAGCTGACCGGAGGCAAAGGCCGCCTCATCAGAGGCAAGCCAGATGGCCATGGCGGCGATGTCTTCGGGTTCGCCAAAGCGGCCCACGGGGTGGCGGGCGATGGCGTCGTTGCGGGCCGCGCCTGGGTCCTTGGCCAGATCAAAGCCCGCCTCCAGCATGCCTGTATTGATCCAGCCGGGGCAGATGGCGTTGCACCGGATCCTGGGCCCATGATCGACAGCGATGGACCGGGTGAGCCCGTGCACGAAGGCCTTGGAGGCGTTGTAAAGCGCCATGGAAGGATCTGCGACTTGGCCGGAGATCGAACCGATATTGATGATCGAGCCACGCTTCATGACCGGGATGAAGGCGCGGCACATGTTGAAGACGCCCCGGCAGTTGGGCCCGATCACGGCCTCCCAATCGGCGTCCGTGCTCTCGGCGACGGTCTTTTCCACCTGAACGCCGGCGTTGTTTACAAGGATATCCATTGGCTGCACAACCTGCGCCACGGCCGCGGCGTCCGTCACGTCAAGCGTATGCCAGGCCACGGTTTCAGGCAGGTCATCCGGCCTCGGCCCGCGCCCACAGGTGGTGACAGCGGCCCCTTCGCTGACGAATGCAACGACAATGCCGCGTCCAATGCCTTGCCGCCCACCGGTGACGAACGCGTGCTTGCCCGCGAGCCGTGTCAAAGGCGCATCTGCTGCACTTGCGCGCTCAGCCCTCCGTCGATCACCCAAAGCTGGCCCGAGGCATAGCGGGCCTCGTCACTGGCCAGCCAATTTACAAGGTTGGCGATGTCATCGGGCGTGCCATAGGTACGCATCGGGTGTACATCGCGCATCGCCTGGCGCAAGGTCTCTTCGCTTTTGCCCGTGCCGCCCACGGCATCGCCGGAAAAGAAACTCTGCATCATGGGCGTGTCGACATAGCCCGGGCAGATCGCGTTGACACGGATGCCTTCCGGCCCGTGATCGCAGGCCATGGCGCGGGTCAGCGCGTGCACGGCGCCCTTGGTGGCGCAATAGGCGGCGAGGCCGGGATCCGCGATGAACCCGTCATAGGAGCCGAAATTAATGATCGAGGCCGAGGCGCCAGCCGAGGCCGCTTTGCGCATGAGCGGCAGCGAATGCTTTGACGTCAGAAACGTGCCGGTGACATTCACGGCAAAGGAGTGGTTCCATTCCTCGAGCGACGTTTCTTCGATGGTCTTCTCAATCTCAATCCCCGCGGCATTGACCAGAATATCCAGCTGACCGGCTTCGTCCCCCACATGTGCCATGGCCGCCTGAACGCTGGGCTCCGATGTGACGTCAAGCTGCACAAAGCGAGACTCTCCGTCAGGAGAGGAGAGCGAGCCCGCCGCACTCAAATCCGCCGCGAACACCGTCGCCCCTTCCCGCAAAAACCGGTCGCAAATCGCGCGTCCAATGCCGCCGCGCCCTCCGGTCACAAGCGCGACCTTGCCCTCTAGCGTCCCCATCAGCCCTATCCTCCCTCTGGTGGGTAGCGGTACTTGGCCGCCGCTACGGTCCAATCCATGTGGTTGCGCACATATTGCTGCGAGGCATCAGACGGCGGGTTGTAGTCCCAATGCTCGCCAGAGCCGGCCCCCATCGCCGCATGCAACGCGCGCCGCGATTTCTGGGTGGCAATCACGGCGTGGCGCAACGCCTCCCCATCCCAGCGCTCTGCGACTTCCGCCGCAAAGGCCCGCGCGGCATTGTGATAAGTGGGTTCGCTCACCAAATTCTGACGCTCCAACGGGTCAGCATCGAGATCGTAAAGCTGTGGCGGATCTATGTCGCAATGAATGTATTTGAGCGCGCCGCGGCGGATCATGATCACCGGATAGGGCGTCATCTCGGCGCAGTATTCCCCGATCGCCACGTCTTCTGGATCCGCTTCTCCGCGCGCCAGCGGCATGAGGGATCGACCATCAACCGGCTCTCCGAATATCGAGGCATCCCCGCCCGCGATTTCGATGAAGGTCGGGACAAGATCGAGCAGCGAACAGGCATTCACGGCGGTGCCTTGCTGAACGCCCGGCCCCGCCATGATCAGCGGCACGCGGGCGGAGTGTTCAAAGAAGTTCATCTTGTACCACAGGCCACGCTCACCCAGCATGTCACCGTGATCGGCAGTGACGATGACAATCGTGTTGTCCAGCTGCCCGATATCGTCGAGCGCTTTGACCATCGCGCCCACCTTACTGTCGAAATAGCTGACATTGGCGAGATAGGCGCGGCGGGCGCGGCGCACCTCTTCCTCGGTGAGTGGCACGTAAGACGCCTCAATCCCATCCATCACGCGGCGGGAAAACGGATCCTGTTCCTCAAGCGGAGGTACGAATTCCGGCATGTCGATCTCATCATCAGAATAGAGATCCCAGAATTCGGGCTTGGCGACATAAGGATCGTGCGGGTGGATGAAACTGGCCACCAGGCAGAAGGGTTGCCCCTGCCCGGCGCCCGCATCCCGGCCTCGATCAATGAGCCAGCGACGGGCGGCAAACTCCACCTCGTCATCATAGTCGGTCTGGAACGTGGCCACTGCCACGCCGCTTTCCTTGACCGTCTGCATATTATGGTACCACTTGTCGATCCGCTCATCAGGGGCCTCCCAATCGGGGGTCCAGGCAAAGTCAGAGGGGTAGATGTCGGTGGTTATCCGGTCCTGAAAGCCATGCTTCTGATCGGGGCCGACAAAGTGCATCTTACCCGACAGGCATGTCCGATAGCCCAGACCCTGCAAGTAATGGGCGAAGGTCGGCACACTGGCGCGGAATTCGCTGGCATTGTCATAGGCCGCGATCCGACTGATCAACTGACCCGACATGAAGGCAAAGCGCGAGGGCGCACAGAGGGGCGAATTGCAATAGGCCGCATCAAACCGCATGCCGCGCGCGGCCAAAGCATCCATATGCGGGGTTTTCGCCACCTTGTGCCCGTAGGCCCCGGTGAAATGCGGGGCCAATTGGTCAGCCATGATGACGACGATATTGGGTGTCTTCAATTCAGTGCTCTTTCATAGGCGTCGAGCACAAGGCCGTGGAAATGATGCACTGCATGCTCAGATTTTCCCGAGCCCGTGGGATCATTCACGATGCGGCCCTGAGAGAACGCAGGCGTGTTCATGCCGCGCTGCACGCTTTCCACCAGTGAGATGTCTTCGACCTGCAGCACCTCGTCGAGGTAGCGGATCGCGTCAAGTTCCATAGGGTCAGGTTCAGGCGTCTCAAGAAAGAAATCATAGGTCTCGAATGTGCGATCCGGCCCCGCAGGAATGATGTTGAGCACGATCATCGAGGACCGACCGGGATAGCGCATCAGGCAGGTTGTCGGCCAAAGCCACCACACCGCATGGGTGCGCACCGTGGCGTTGGAGACGTCATAGGCCGAATTCGAAGATCCGCCCGCATCGGCCATGTGACTGGAGTAAATGCCATGGGTTGTCACCTTGTAGGTGTCCATATCCACCAGATCGCAGAAATCCTTATGCGCGGTGGGGCAATGATAGCACTCCAGGAAGTTGTCGACGACGTTCTTCCAGTTTGACTTGATGTCATAGGTTAGGCGGTGGCCGAAGGTCAGCTGATCAATGTCGGGCGCCCAGTGCTTTATCTCGGTCTCGAGATTGCCCGACACCTCGCGCAGGGGGCGCGCCTCGGGGTCCAGATTAACGTAGATAAAGCCGCAAAACTCCTCCACATGCACCTGATCAAGGCAAATATCCGAGGGCACGAAATCATCCAGATGCTCGGTTTCAGGCGCCATCATTAGCTCGCCGCTGAGCTTGTAGACCCAGGCATGATAGGGGCACATGATGCGCGTTGTGCGGCCCTCCCCCTGCAGCAATTCATGGGCGCGGTGTTTGCACACATTGTAGAAGGCCCGCAGCGTATTGTCGCGATCCCGCACCACGGCCACAGGCATGCCCGCGATATTGACCGTCACGTAAGAGCCCGGCTTGCGCAGCTTCTCCACATGACAGACCCATTGCCATGTGCGCGCGATGATCGCCTGCAGATCCGCCTTGTACCAATCGGACGACACATAGGCATCGGCATGAAGCGACATCGAGTGTCCGGAATTGGGCGAATACCCTGTTTTGATGCGAGCGAACTCATCACGAGATGGCATGTTCGACATGGCTGACCTCCTGAGCATAAAGGTTGGCTGCGTGGTTTGGCACGCGTTTCCAGCAACAGTTTGCACCACTGAGGCCCGCGACAGATAGACAAAATTGGCCACTCATTTGACTATTTTTGCCAAAACGCGTTCGCCAGCAGACATTCAGAGCCACACCGACACTCGGACCCACCCCCGGCCCCAAACCCAGACCTACACCCTGAAATCCGGAAAATTTTCAGGAAATCAAAGGCGCGATCGGCCAGATGTTTCACGCTCAGTAAGACTTTTCGCCGTAGGTCTGCGGTGTAAAGCCAAGGTGAGACACCCAACGTGAGACGCCCACCCAACGTGACACGCCCTATGACACGCTTTTTGATCCTTTTACTCGTTGCCGCACTTGCCGTGCCGCTGCCTGCTGTTTTTGGTCCCCTTCATGCGTCCGATGTGCCCGTCACCCTAGACGGCAAACGCAAGATCAACCTGTCGGGACGTCAGAGGATGCTCTCGCAGCGCATGGCAAAAGCCGCGTGTTTTGCCTCCATTGGCGTGCAGACAGACGCGCATCTCCAACAGGTCCGCGATGCGCATGCGCTTTTTGACAGGACTTTGGCCGGATTGCGTAGCGGCGACAGTGAACAAGGAATGAAGCCTGAAAAGGCCCCCCGCATCCTCGAAGAACTTGCCGGTGTGGAGGCGCTTTGGACACCCTATGGTGCCTTGGTCGCCGGGGCCTCTACCAGTGGCGAAGCGGCGCAAGCGGCGCTGCCTCAGATTGCAGAGTTGAATGTATCAGTGCTGCTGCAGATGAACAGAACCGTGGGAGAGTTTCAGCGCCATTACGCCGGGACCGGCGAGATTCACCCGGTTGTGGCTTTGGCGCTCAACATTTCGGGTCGTCAGCGTATGCTGTCGCAAAAAGCTTCAAAGGAATTTTGCCTGATCCTGGCGGGGCGAGATGTGGCTGCCAATCGTGCGGCTTTGGCCGAAACAGTGGCTTTGTTTGAGAGCGCCCTCCTCGGATTGAGGGAGGGCGACGACGCAATGGGTCTGCCCCCCGCACCCACCGAAGAAATCCGAACGCAACTGCAGACGGTCAGCGACCTGTGGGCCCCGCTGAAAACGATATTCGACGCCATGAGCGCGGGCGCCACGCCAAATGCCCGCGAAATCGAACAGGTGGCGCGCGACAACAACCCTCTGCTCGAGGCAATGAACGAGGCTGTTTGGATGTATGACCAACTCTAGCCATTCGAGGCCCAGCTTCGACTGGTAGAAGGAATGCGATGTCATTTAAAACCACCCTGAACCTGATCGTAATAGGTCTATGCGCGGCGGCCGTATCACTGGCTATTCTGCGCCTTTTTTCGGCATGGGACGATCGCGTGCAAGCACGCGCCAATCTTGAGGCCGTGCCCCAACTTCTGGACATCAAAACGATTTTGGACGCTTTGACGGCGGAGCGTTTGTATGTCTACGCCATGACTGTGTCGTCCAAGCAAGCCGACAAGGAGAGATTGGCGCAAGCCATGTCATCTTTTGAAGTGACAGACCTTGTGGTCGAGAATGCTCTGGGTCAGCAAGATCCGGACTTGCGCAGGCGGGCGCTAGAACAGGCCGATGCCTACAGTACCGCGCGGATGGCTGCCCTCAAGGCCGCTGAGACCTCGGCGTTTCTCCGCGATGTTTCGGCGGGGGACGTTTGGTTGGACGCAGCCCGCAGTTATGACGCCCTCTTCCGTCATGCCAAGCAGAAGAAGGCGCAAAACAATCCGACGATTGCACGTCTCGTCGAGGAAGTCGGCCAGATGGAGCTTGCTATCGCCGACGACGCGCTGGAAATGGCCGGACTTCTGGCATCGCGCCAGTTCTTCAGCGCGGAAAATGTCGCCGCGTTGGCGCGTCATGAGACCAAATATGACCTTGCGCTCACGCGCATGGTGGAACTGACGCAGAATGCTCTGCCCAGCTTAGCAGAGCAGGCGAGGACATTTGTCGCAGAGTTTGAGGCAGGGTATCAGGTCTCAAGGGCCGCAATCCTCGAGGTCGGCATCAATGGCGGCGACTATCCAGACCATGCCAACCCGCAGGACTGGTTGACCCTGACGTACACGGCCTTCGCCCATCTCAAGACCTTCCGAACCGAGGCATTGTCTTTCGTTCTGGACTATGAAGAGCAGGGCCTGGCACAGGCTGACAAGGCATTCATGATCTCCGCTTTGATCATTGGTCTGACCCTGCTGGGCAGTCTTATCGCCTTGCTGGTGGTGATCTTCATGGTGGTGAAGCCGTTGGAAAAATCCGTGGGCGTGGTCGAAAAATTGGCCAACGGGAACGTCGATTTCTCACTTGCAGGGTTCCCGCGCCACCACGAGTTGGGCGCGTTGACGCGGGCTATTCATTCCCTCCGTGATGCAGAGCGCGAGGCCCGCGCAGATCGCGCGGCACGTGCGGAAAGAAATATGCAATTGATCGCGGCCGTGGACAACGTGGTCTCTGCGGCAGCCCTTGGCGACTTCACGCAGTCCATTGAACCGCCCAAGGGCGAGCGTGATGCAGCCACAGAGGCGTTGGTGAATGGCGTGACGCAGCTTTGCGAGATTGTCCGGGAGTTTGCACATGATGTCGATCGTGCTGTGGACGCTTTGCAGGAAGGCGACCTGACCTATCGCTCTGAGCGATCCTATGAAGGGCTTTTCGGCGATGTCACAACCGGCGTTGCCCAGTCCATGATGCGCGTGCGGGAGATCGTGGGCGATGTGCAAAATGCGGCCGGGCATATCGATCATATCGCGGATGGCATTTCAACCCGCGCCGAAGAGTTTTCGGCGCGCACCTCACAGCAAGCCGCACTGGTCGAGGAAAGCCAAACAATCATGTCAGAGCTCTCAGAGAGAGTGACGCGCAATCGCGATGCCGCAAGCGATGCCGCCAAAGCCGGGCAAATCGTCGTGGACCAGGCTGTCTCCGGGGTTCAGATGATCGACAAAACATCGGCAACCATGGCCCTGGTCGAGAAAGGCTCAAAAGACATCTCAGACATCGTGACCATGATCGAAGAAATTGCGTTCCAGACGAACATCTTAGCTTTGAACGCGTCGGTCGAGGCCGCGCGCGCTGGCTCTGCCGGCAGCGGCTTTGCCATTGTCGCACAAGAAGTGCGGTCTTTGGCGCGGCGCGTCTCTGAGGCGGCCATGACCATCGGCGATCTGATAACCACCAGCGTGGGCCAGGTTCAGGAAGCTGCCGGATCCGTGCGCGACACCAACACGGCTCTGCGCCACATCAAAGATGAGATTGCAAGCGTGGTTCATGCGGTAAAAACCATTGCCACTCTCAGTCAGGAACAAGCGGCTGGTGCGGCGCAGGTTGCGGGCCGTTTTGAGGATTTCAGGGCCTCGGCCGAGACCAATCAGCAGATGGCTGACAGCAATCAGGCCACTGCTGACGACCTCGGCCAGAGCACGGCCAATATGCTGGCGCAGGTGTCGTTCTTTCAAACAGGCATGCTGGACACGCCGCAGACGATCCCGAATGACGACGCGGCGTGAGCCGCCATGTCTCCGGCCAGCCTCAGGTGGCGCCGCTGCGCATGCCCAGCCCCAGTTGCATGAGCATTCGGCGCACGGGCCCCAAGCTATAAAGCGCATCAAGACCCTGTGCCCGGGCATCGCGCAGCATCTGGCCCTTTGCCATGGACGCCCTATTGAGCGCGTCAATGCCGGCAACCCGGATCGCAACTTCGGCATGGCGGCGCGCGTGATAGACGTCCAGCATGGCGCGGTCGCCCAGCGTCTCGGGCGCGGCGAGCGCCAGATCCAAAAGCGCTGAGAGATCGGCCAAAGACATGTTCAACCCTTGCGCACCAATCGGCGGTACAACATGGGCCGCCTCGGCCATAAGGGCCGTCCTCTCAGCAGACATGCGCGCGGCAAGCTGGCTGATGAGCGGCCAGATGGTGCGCCGCGACACAAGAGTGAGCGGTCCCATGATCCCGCAACTGCGCGCGGTCATTTCCGCTTCGAACGCCGCCACGGGAAGCGCGGCGAGCCTTTGCGCATCTGCCCCTCCTTCCATCCAAACAACCGCAGAGCAGTGTTTGCCCTCGTGATCGGGCAAGGGCACCAGCGTGAAGGGCCCTCCGGAGCGGTGGATCTCGGTCGAGACATTCTGATGCGGCTCCGGGTGCGTGACGGCGAAGGCCAGCGCCTTTTGACCGTAGCGCGTGGTCGTCACCGGGATGCCCACCGCCTCGCGCACAGTGGAGCCGCGCCCATCGGCACCGATCAAGAGCTTGCAGCGCACGGAGGTGCCGTCGGTTAGACGCACGCGCGCCTCGCTTTCCCGCGTCAGAACCGAGGCAACGCCTGCATCTGTGCGAAGCTCAACGCTGTCCAACTCTTCGACACGGGCAACCATCTCGCGCCGGAGGAGCCAGTTGGGCACGTTCCATCCAAAAGGCTGATCTGAGATATCGGCTGCATCGAACTCGCGCACGACGCGGGGCCGAGGCTCCACCCCGCCAGCATCGATGATGCGCATGACCTGCAGGGCGCTTGGCTCTTGCCCGAGCTTTTCCCAAACACCGGCCGTCTCTAGCACGTGGCGGCCCGGCTGCAGGATCGCAGTGGTGCGCAAATCCGCGCCCTCGGCACCGCTATCGGTGATGGGGGCTGTGGGATCAACGCAAAGCACGCGAAACCCCGCGGACCCAAAGGCGCATGCGGCGGACAACCCGGCGACACCGGCGCCTGAAATCACGATATCAACCGATTTGTTGGCCATGAGGCTCCCCTTTCACCCCATATGTCGGTCGCATCATCGCTTGAGACCACCGGCGGATTGCCGCATCACCGTTCAAAGCAGCCCCAGAAAATGCGTCAGATCGTCGGTGTGAAATTCGATGTGGTCGGCGGCAGGGCGCGTGGGGGCTACGAGCACGGTGCGCATGCCCAGGGCGTGTGGCACGGCGAGGTTGCGCGGCTCATCTTCGAACATCGCGGCGCGCTCTGGTGAAATGCCGTCGCGGGTGAAAACCTTGTCGAAGGCCGCTCGTTCAGGTTTGGGTTGAAAATCGGCGTGCTCCACGCCGTAGATGGCATCAAAGAGGCCTGAGAGGCCACGCGCTTCGATCACGCGCGCGGCGTAGGGGGCGCAGCCATTGGTGTAGACAATCTTGCGCCCGGGCAGATCGCGCACGCGGGCGGCGAGCTCGGGATCGGGCGTGAGGGCATCAAAGGAGATGTCATGCACATCCGTGAGATAGGGCGCGGGATCCACATCGTGTTCGCGCATCAGACCGGCCAGCGTCGTGCCGTATTCGGCCCAGTATTTCTGGCGCAGATGATCGGCCCGGGCCCGATCCACGCCAAGTGCGTCCATCACATATTGCGTCATGCGCAGCTCGATCTGGTCGAAGAGACACATGTGTGGTGGATAGAGCGTGTTGTCGAGGTCAAAGACCCAGGTGTCGACGTGGGAGAAGTGATCCTTTGGCATCGAGGTGGAACCTAGCGCGGGTGGTGGCGGGGGCCAGCACCGAGGGGCGGGACGATCAGGCGGTCGCCTGGGAGAAGCTGAGACGCGATCTGGCGCAGGTGATCGCGGCGGAAAGCGATACAGCCGGCTGTCGGGAAACCCGGACGGCGCCATTGATGCACGAAGATGCAAGAGCCCTCGCCGGGTGTGGCATGGGGATAGTTCCAATCCGTGACCAAGACCAAATCATAGAGCGGATCGGCCCGGCGCATGACCTCGTGCGAGGCCGGATGGGGGGCGCGCACCGGCTGATTGTAATCGACATGGGCGGGATCATCGCACCAAAGATCGCCCGGCCGCATTGGGGTGGCCCAGGCGTTGGGCGCAGCCATCCGATCCGGACGGTAATGCAGCGCCACGATTTCATGCGTGCCCACGGGCGTTGCGCCGTCGCCTTCTTTCTTTAGGGTTTTCAAGCCCCCGTGGCCCAGAACACAGGGATAGATGCGCCCAAGAAACCTCACGCCGCGGGGTGTTAGGACCAAGTCTTGCGGGGTCACGATGCGCTCACAGGACGGTCAAAAGAAGCTCACTCAGGGCTCATTCGGCGGCTTTGACCACCGTAGTAAAGGGCTGCCAGGCGCGCTGACCGGGCACGTGGAGACGAAGGGTATCGCCCACGCGCAACATCCCTTCCCGTTCGACCCACGCCGTCACACCGCGGCGACCCTCGGCCACTTTGGCGAATTTGCGGCCATGTCCCGGGTGATCCTTTTCGATCTCGCGCCCAGGATAGCCACAGGGGAAGTTCTGCATGTCGATCACAATGGTCGTGCCGTCCTGGTTTTGCAGACGGCTCGACGGCGGGACATGGCTGAAATCATCAATGCCGTCGATCACGATAGATGCGCCCAGCCATTCGGGCTCGATCCTCTCAAGGCCCAGGGCGGAGGCGATCAGCGCCAGCTCTTCTGCGGACACAACCGAAAACTGACGCACGTTGCGGATCTCTGTGCCCTCGTCATGCATCTCACGCACCCGCACGCAGGACGGCCGCGTCAGGCCAGAATGCACGGCGCCTTCCTGGCCCGCATAGGTCGCCTTTATCTCTGTCTGCGGAGCGGATCGGATGTTGTCTTTTTGGCTTTTCACATGACCAAGCCAGACGATTTTGGCGGTGATATCTGTGGGGTAGAGAGGATTGGGCATGACAAATTCCTTTCTCGGCTCAAGCGCAGCATCTGACGAAGTGAAAGGGCGGTCAACCCCGCGGAACGTCTTGGTCTGAACGTCGGTTTACACGGTCAGGGTGAAGAACAATCGGCGGAATGGAAACAGCACCGAGCCGTCATCGCGTACGGGGTAAGCTGCGTGCATGACCTCTTCATAGCGTTTGATGAGGTCGGCCTTTTCGTCGGGCTCAAGCGCTTGCAAAATTGGCCGTGCATAGGTGCTTTCCGTGAAGCGGCGCACGGGGTGGCTGCCGGCTTCGGCCACGAGGCGCTGATAGTACTCTGTCTCCCACAGGCGGAAGCGGCCGCGGGGGGCCAGGAGCTCTTCGTATTTCACCGGCGCCATGACGCCGGGCGTGCCAGCCATTTCGATCCTGCCTGGGAACATCTCATCGACCAACGTGCGCCAGACGCGGTGCGATGGTGCTTTGTTCTGATGCGGCATCTGGACCGCAAGGGTCGCGCCGTTGCCCAGCATGTTGGCCAGGCGCGGCATCAGTGTCTCGTGGTGTCCGACCCAATGCAGCGCGGCATTCGATACGATCAGGCCCGGCGCTTTGGCGGGGTGCCAATCGCGGATATCGACCTGCTGCAACTGGGTATAGGCCTGACTTTGCTGGGCTTTTTCCAGCATGGCCGGCGAGGCATCGACTCCGATAAGGCCCCGGCCTGCCGTGCGGGCGCGCAGGGCATCGCCCATGGCGCCATTTCCACATCCCAGATCGTAAATATCACCACTGCCCATCGCAGGCACGGCATTGAGCAAATCCAGCCCGGGCCGTAGCCGCAAATCGTGAAACCGGGCATAGGCGCCCGGGTTCCAATCTTTACTGCGAAGGGCTTCCGTCACGTGGAAGGTTCAGGCTCCATGCCACCGGCATCCGGATCCCGCTTGGGCTTGGTTTTGGGGACGGCCGTCAACGACGGCGTACCGCTATCGTCTTTGCTGGCTGGAGTGGGCGTGTCATCTTCATCCTCTGGCGGCTCGCCACGGATGACACGCTCGATCTCTTCACCGGTCAGGGTCTCGTATTCCAAGAGACCTTGTGCCAGCCGCTCCCAATCATCCTTCTTCTCGGTCAGGATCTCGAAAGCACGCTCATAGGCGGTATCGATCAGGCGCTTCACCTCTTCTTCGATCAGCTCTTTGGTGCTGGCAGAGACAGAGAGACCGCCGGCGGCATTGCCCATATAACCTTCATGGGCTTGCTCATAATCGACATTGCCGACCTTATCGGACATGCCCCAGCGCAGGACCATGGCACGAGCCAGGCCGCTGGCCTGCTGAATGTCACCGGCCGGGCCGTTAGAGACATTGTCTTCGCCGTATTTGATGATCTCAGCCGCTTTACCAGCCATGGTCATGGCGAGCTTTTCCTCGCACTCAGACCGGTGCCAGTTGAGGCGGTCGATCTCGGGCAGGCTGACCACCATACCCAACGCGCCGCCGCGTGGAATGATCGTGGCCTTGTAGACCGGATCACATTGCGGCAGCGCGAGCCCCACGACGGCGTGTCCCGCCTCGTGATAGGCTGTCTTTTCCTTTTGATCGTCGGTCAGGACCATGGAGCGGCGTTCCGCGCCCATCATCACCTTGTCCTTGGCATTTTCAAAATCCGGCATGGTCACGAAGCGACGTCCGACACGGGCGGCCATCAGGGCGGCCTCGTTCACAAGGTTGGCGAGATCGGCACCAGAGAAGCCGGGCGTACCGCGTGCGATGATGCGGAGATCCACGTCGGGGCCGAGCGGTGTTTTGCGTGCGTGCACGCCAAGGATCTTCTCGCGGCCTTTGATATCCGGGTTCGGCACGGTCACCTGACGGTCAAAGCGGCCCGGACGCAGGAGCGCAGGATCGAGAACGTCTTTACGGTTTGTAGCCGCAATGATGATCACGCCTTCATTGGCTTCAAAACCGTCCATCTCGACCAAGAGCTGGTTGAGGGTCTGTTCGCGTTCATCGTTGCCGCCGCCATAGCCTGCGCCACGATGACGACCGACGGCGTCGATCTCGTCGATGAA
>CAKZYL010000450.1 GCA_937884705.1 uncultured Roseovarius sp.
CACGACGGCTCTCGGTACAGGAAGTGGTCGGGCGCAAAGTCCAGCGCGGGTGCTGAACCTCGAACGGCTCACGCAAATCTCTGCGGACTTCTCGCACACATGCGCCGTGCGCGATGATGGTGTCGCGTTTTGCTGGGGGGCCAATTCCAACGGTAAGCTGGGCAACAACAGCGGGAGCACTGAAACCCTGCCCACACGTGTGAAGCAGCTCTTTGATGCGAAGAAAATCGACACCGGTTTCCAACACACATGCGCCTTGCGGGAGAACGGATTTACCGTTTGTTGGGGCGACAACCGCAATGGTGAACTGGGGGATGGCACCACAACCCAGAGAAATCTTCGCAAACGCGTGGCAAGGCTGCGCGGTTTGACGAACATCTCAGCCGGCTCGGAGTTTACCTGCGCCACGCGGAATGACGGCAGGGCCTTTTGCTGGGGCGCAAACAACCATGGCCAGCTCGGCAATGGTCAAACCAACCGGGATCCCAACCCTATCCGCAAGCGTGTGAACGTACCCGGAAGCCCTTGAATGCAGCATGTCTTCGGGCCCTGGACCGGCTAGATTTTTGGCCGACCGCCGCAATCAGGTTCAAGATCCGTTTCCTGTCCCGCAACCGATCTTGAGCATTCTTCTCAATCAGGCCTTTATTGAGCACGGTCGCGATGTGTCGTTGGTGGTGCTATGACTGATATGGATGTATGCGCCAGGCTTTTCCCGGCTTTTTAAAAACAATTCCTGGCCGGGCCGATTGGAAAGTTTGCCGATCCCGTCGCAAAGGACGTCTTTGGTCACTTTCAAACCCAGGCCAATTCGCATTTGATAGCAGATCTTGCAGTATTTGAGGCCCAACAATATGGCAGCTTTATGATCGCTCGCGCGACCTCGGGGCCCGCCGTTCGGGTCACTTTCGCGCCGCTGAGCGATCTCATAGCCTCTGTTGCGCAGGGCTTTTTTTAAGGGTGAAAAGGGCGCCTGATGCCCCGAACCGTGGCAAAGCGATTCGCCTCTCTCGCCCATAACGCCGACGCAATCGCGTCAAAATTCCGTCGCGATCTTTGGACAGTCACGGCCGATATTTCGGGATTGTTCTCAGGTCAAAAACGAACTCCTACGGATTTATCTAAAATGCGGGCTCTGGCGGGCGCTGCCACATTCTTGCCACATTTGAGGCCAAAAAACTTCGTGTTTCGCCCAAGCCGTGTGGTCTGAAAGTTATGAGCTTCAGCGATCGGGCGAAGGATCCGCAACGACGGGTCACCCTGTAACGAGTATCAACCTGTGCGTTTTGTGAGGCTGCCATGAAGCAAAACTACTATCGACCTGGGAAAGTAAACCCGCACTTGCCCCATGACGGCGTCGAGCTTGAGCCGGCGCCGACCGATACCGACGTGGCGCAACGCGATGCGGATCTCTTGGTCAGCCAGTTGATGGTTGACAGTACAAAACCCGCGGGCCCGCCGTCGACCATCGATGGGACTTGGATCGAACCTGTACCGGTGCAGACGGATACGGATCTGACGCCAGATGACATGGTCGCTGTTGCTCAGGACGCTGTCCACCCTGCGGATCAAGAGCCTGTGCCTGCTGGCGATGAAGACGCCGCACTGGCTGGCGACGCTGTTGCCGTGGAGTTTCGTGACGAAACGGACGTCACGCAAGACTTGCGGGCAAGCTTCCCAAAACTGTCTGATGAGACCCTCGAGACCCAAAACCGCGGTAAACCCGGATTCTTTGACTGGTTTCCGCCAGTTTACCTTGTCCCGGCTCTCTGCGTTGTTATGGCGTTTCTTGCCCCTAAATTGTTGCTCTGGACGCTCTTTGTCACCGTGGTTATTTTGCTGACGTCGGCGGCGATGCTAAAGCTGCCAGGGCTGTCCCATCTTTCCGGCTGGATCTGGCGTCAGTTTGTGAACCGGTCACCCGACCGGGCAGAGCGCGTGCGCAAATGGGCCGACAATGCGGCGCTGAGCTTTGAATACGTGCTGGATCGGCTACCAGGCTCGCTGGCAGATAAGCTGTCTTTGCCCGACTTTTCCCAGCCGGTGACGCGCAAACGCTGATCCAAAGCGCAGATTTTTGGTCACGCCGCTTGCTCAGGTAGGCGGCGTTTGTCGTTATGCTGCTTGAATTCGCGCCGCGCTGCGCGTATCTCATCGCTTTAGGCAGCGCACGTAACAAATCAAAGCATCAGAGCACACCAATGGCAAACCCGCTTCAGTTTATTCAACAGGTCCGCACCGAGGTCTCCAAGGTCGTATGGCCCACTCGGCGTGAGGTGATGCTGACCACGATCATGGTTTTCATCATGGCCACGCTGACGGCGATTTTCTTCGCGCTCGTTGATTTGTTGATCCGCAGCGGGCTGCAGGGTGTGCTTGGCTTCTTTGGCTGAAGGCACCTTGATTTCAGGTCTGATCGGCGATAATTGAGCCAAATCCGACGACACGGCGCGCATCGAATCGAATGGCGCGCCGCTTTTTTATCGAAAAGGTGCGTCTCGGAACGGAACGTCAATTCCGGCGCCAGAAACGGGTGCTGGTCATAAAGGAACTGGGTCAGATATGGCAAAGCGGTGGTATTCTGTCAGCGTGCTCTCGAACTTCGAGAAAAAGATTGCCGAACAGATCCGGCAATCAGTGACGGATCAAGGCCTTGAGGACGAGATCGATGAGGTTCTGGTGCCCACCGAAGAGGTGATCGAGGTGCGTCGCGGCAAGAAGGTCACGGCAGAGCGCCGCTTCATGCCGGGCTACGTGCTGGTGCACATGGAAATGTCCGATCAAGGTTACCACCTGATCAACTCGATCAACAAAGTGACCGGCTTTCTGGGCCCTCAGGGCCGCCCCATGCCGATGCGCGATGCCGAGGTGAACACCATCCTCAACCGCGTCCAGGAAGGCGAAGAAGCGCCGAAGCTGATGATCAGCTTCGAGGTGGGCGAGAAGGTCAAAGTCAATGACGGCCCGTTTGAGGATTTCGACGGCATGGTCGAGGAGGTCGACGAAGACAACCAGCGCCTCAAGGTCACCGTCTCCATCTTCGGCCGCGAAACCCCGGTCGAGCTGGAATACACGCAGGTCACCAAGCAGAGCTAGAAGCGGCTCTGCCCTGCCGTCTGTGCGCTTGATCCAATGATCAAGCATTCAAAGTCTGGAAAACCTCATCCATAGTTTGCTGGCATCGACACGTCGTTTGGGTCTGCCAGCATGTTTGGATTTCCGAAGAAAAAGTTGAGTGGTGGAAGCCGTGATCCCGAGATCATGATCATCGCGCAGTTGAATGCGCGTGTTCAACCGATGGATCGGGGTGAGTACTTCGAAGAGCCGCTCGATAAAGTCCTGAAGTCTGAAGGGATTGGCCAGGTGACCGGCGGCGGCACGCTTCTTGCGGATGAGCCCTATGGGATCGAATATTCAGACATCGAGATCAGGGTGCATGAAGCGTCTGACACCGTTGTGCAAAAGATAATCTCCGCATTGGAAGAGTTGGGCGCGCCGAAAGGGGCACTTCTTAAGTTTGAAGACAGTGATGACATGCGTTTCGAGCGTCTTGAGGGCATGGCTGTCTTTCTCGACGGTGTTAACCTGCCTGCAGAGGTCTATGAGACCTCCGACGTCAATCATGTCATCGATAGCTGCGACAAGCTCATCGAGGGGGTGGGTCAGGTGCAAGGATATTGGGAAGGCAGCCAGGAGACGGCGCTTTACTTCTACGGGACCAGTTTTGACGAGATGCAAACATTGACCGCTGATTTTTTGGCGACAGAACCGCTGTGTCAGAATGCACGTATTGAAAAGATCGCTTGATAACTGAACTGGTCTCTCTGAACAGCGCTCGCTTTACGCCCCGCCCGACGCGTCAAACCTCGGAATGGCGCCGATCCGAGATGTCACGTCTTGGTTTGCGGCCTGCCAATCTGCATGCGCGGTCTCAATCAGCTGCGTGCCTGCCCCCGTAAGCGCCACCACCCGCATCCGACCTGTCTTGATGGGC
>CAKZYL010000451.1 GCA_937884705.1 uncultured Roseovarius sp.
GTCTCCGAGGACACCTGGGGCGGAGAGATCACCAGCGCTGCCGTGGCGCATTTCGCGGCCTCCACGCCCAAGGATTACCTGATCAACTCCACCGATCTGATGAACTACAACACCCGCTCCACCGGCATTGGCGGGCCCTCCACCGAGGGCGGCAAGCTCTATGCCGGTGACGCACCGGGCCTGGGCGTGACGCCCGATTTTGACAGTCTCGGCGATCCCGTCGCCGATTACGCGCAGCAAGAGGCTTAAAGCCGCCATGACCAACACATGTACCGCCACCCAGTTGATCGATGATGCCCGCGTCCGGGTGACCCGATTTGACTTTGCACCGGGACAGGAAACCGGCTGGCACGTGCACGCCATGGATTACGTGATCACTGCGGTCACCGATTGCCATATGCGCCTGGAGCTGCCGGATGGCACCACACAGGAGGTCACGGTTCCGGCGGGCACCGCCTATCGGCGAGACCAAGGCGTAGAGCACAACGTGATCAACGCAGGCGACGTCCCCATGGCCTTTGTGGAGCTCGAACTGAAATGAAGATCACCCGCATCACCGTTTGGCAACTCGACCTGCCGCTGACCGAGCCCTACTGGCTTTCCGGCGGACGGCTGAAATTTGAACGCCTCGACAGCACGCTCATTCGCATCGACACTGATGAAGGCGTATCAGGCTGGGGCGAAGGCTGCCCTTGGGGCGAGACGTATCTGCCCGCCCACGGGCCTGGTCTGCGCGCGGGCGTGCAAACGCTGGCGCCAAGCCTGCTGGGTCAGGATCCGCGCAGCATCGACCATGTGAACCGCGTGATGGATGTGGCCCTGCCCGGCCATCCTTATGTGAAATCCCCGATAGACATCGCCTGCTGGGACATAATGGGCCAAGTCGCGGGCCTTCCGCTCTGGCAACTGCTGGGCGGTGCAGACGCGGCGCCTGTGCTCGTCAATTCCTCCATTTCGACGGGCACACCCGATGAGATGATCGCCCTGATCCATCGCGCGGCTGAAACCGGCTACACCGTCCATTCCGCCAAAGTGGGCGGCAGCGACATTGGGGCGGATATCGCCCGTATTGAAGCGATTTCCGAGGCGCTTCCCAAAGGTCATCGCGTCACCTTCGACGTCAATCGTGCATGGACGCCCGGCGTGGCGATCGAAGTGCTCAATTCGACGAAAGCCCGCGATTGGGTGGAACAGCCCTGCGAAACCCGGGAGCAATGCGCCCATGTGGCCGCGCGTGTACCAAACCCGATCCTGCTTGATGAATGCATGAGCACATTCGAAGACCACCTCATCGCCTGGAAAACCCAGGCCTGCGAAGGAGTCAAAGTCAAACCCAACCGCGTGGGCGGGCTGACCAAGGCGCGTCGGATCCGCGACTTTGGCGTCTCTGTCGGCTGGCAGATGCACATCGAAGACGTGGGCGGCTCCGCGCTCGCGGACACGGCGGCTATCCATTTGGCCAGTTCCACGCCAGAGGCCAACCGCCTCGCCTCGTGGCTCTGTCACTATCACCTCGCTCACGACCCGGTTCCAGGCCAAGGCGCGCGCAACGCAGCTGGCACAACCACGCCGCCCTCTGTGCCGGGCTTGGGCGTGATACCCGACACATATCACCTGGGTGATCCAATCGCTGTCTATGAGGCATAGCCCGATGTTTCTTCTGGCCAAAAATATCCTCGGGGGGAATGCACCGCAGGTGCAGGGGGGCAGACAGCCCCCGCTGACATCCGAGCAAAGAGACCGCTCATGAAAATCACGCGCATCAGCCTTTGGCACGTGCCGCTGACCAGCCATGCGACCTATTACATGGCAGGCGGCAAGACCTGCGACACCGTCACGACCGTTGTGCTCCGTGTCGATACTGACGCAGGCATCAGCGGTTGGGGTGAGGTCTGCCCAATTCCGCATTACCTCCCGGCCTACGCGGGCGGTGTCGCGCCTGCCCTGACAGAATTGGCCCCCATCCTCATCGGCGCCGACCCGGTTGGACCCGAAGCCCTCATCGACAAACTAAATCGCCACCTTTTGGACCATCGCTACGCCAAGTCGGCCATCGACACCGCCCTTTGGGACATCACGGCCCAAGCCGCGAAGCTTCCGCTCTACACACTGCTCGGTGGCAGACAACAGACCGATATGCCGCTTTACCACTCCATCACGAGCGTTGCTCCCGATGAGATGGCACGCATCGCAGCGGACGCCCAAGCCAAAGGCATGACGCAGTTCCAGGTCAAATTGGGGGCCGATGGCGACTGGACGACGGATGTGGAACGCCTGGCAAAAGTGCGTGAAATTGTCGGCGATGGCCCGCTCGTTTACGGCGACTGGAACGGTGGATCGACACAGCTTGAGGCCACGCGCGTGGGTCGCGCCGTGGCGCATCTGGATATCATGCTGGAACAGCCTTGCGAAACGCTCAGCCAATGCGCCGCTGTGCAGGGGGCCACTGGCCTGCCGATGAAGCTCGATGAAACCGCCCATGATACCGCCACACTGCTCGCAGGGCATCGCCTGCGCTGCATGGATGCGGTGGCGCTGAAGCTCTCGAAATTCGGCGGCTTGTCCACCATGCGTCAGGCCCGCGATCTGTGTCTCTATCTTGGCACGCGCATGTGCGTTGAAGACACCTGGGGCGGCTCGATCACCACGGCCGCCGTCTTGCATCTGGCCGCAGCAACACCTGCGCGGGCGATCCTGAACACCTGCGATCTGGCCGACTATGTAGGGCCGGATCTGGCCCATGATCTGCCCAAACGGGACAACGGCCGGATTTCCCCGCCCGAGGGCATTGGGCTTGGTATAATGGTCAACGAAGACGTGCTTGGCACGCCACAACTCATTCTGGATTAAGGAGAGCGAAGATGGAAAAGATCGGCACTCAGGCAGAGTGGATCGAACGGGCCAAACAGGTCCTGCCAGGCGGGGGATTTGGCAATTTCGACCCGTCCGTTTTCATTGCAAAGGGTCTTGGCGCGCGCGTCTGGGATCATGACGGGCGCGAATACATCGATTATCTGATCGGGTCTGGCCCGATGTTGCTGGGCCACAGCCATCCTGAAGTGATGGAAGTGGTGTTCGAACAGCTTCCCAAGGGGCAGACCTTTTTTGCCAACAACACCCTCGCCATTGAGCTGGCCGAAGAGATCTGCAACGCCGTGCCCTGCGCCGAACAGCTGCGCTATGTCTCGTCCGGGGGTGAGGCTGACATGTATGCGATCCGCGCGGCCCGGGCGTTTACAGGACGCGACAAGATCGTCAAATTCGAAGGCGGCTATCACGGCATGTCGGCCGAGGCGCAAATGTCGCTGGCGCCGGCAAAAATGGTCAACTTCCCGCAAGCGGTTCCCGACAGCGCAGGTATTCCGCAGTCGGTTGCCGATGAAATGCTGATCGCCCCGTTCAACGATTTCGACTATATCCGCTCGCTTCTGGGAGAGTATGGCGATCAAATCGCAGGCATGATTGTCGAGCCTTTACAGAGGATTATCCCACCTTTGCCGGGCTTCCTGCAGCTTCTGCGTGAGGAGGCGGACAAATACGGCATCGTGCTGATCTTCGACGAGGTGGTAACGGGTTTCCGCTTCTCTTACGGCGGCGC
Organism: uncultured Roseovarius sp.; assembly: GCA_937884705.1. Classification (GTDB taxonomy): domain Bacteria; phylum Pseudomonadota; class Alphaproteobacteria; order Rhodobacterales; family Rhodobacteraceae; genus Roseovarius. The sequence continues at coordinate 3,599 of CAKZYL010000451.1, forward strand.
GCAAGAGCTTTATGGCGTTACCCCGGACCTCGCGACGCTTGGTAAAATCATCGGCGGAGGGTTCCCCCTGGCGGCCACGGTTGGGCGCAAGGACATTATGGATCATTTCGATAAGGCCGTTGTGGGCGCCGACAGGTGGCTCATGCAACTGGGCACGCTGTCGGGCAACCCGGTGGCCGCTGCAGCGGGTCTTAAATCCATGGAAATTTTACGCCGCGACGGGCAATACGAAACGCTGCGCGCCTTTGGCAATCGCCTGATTTCTGCGGTCACGAAGGCACTTGATGAGCACGGCATTCCCCACCGTGTTGTGGGCGATCCGACGCTCTTTGAGCTGGTCTTTACAGGCCGGGATGTGCGGGATTATCGCGACGTGCTGCAGTCTGACACCAAATCGTCCAACCGCTTCAATGCTGTGTTGCGGGAGCAAGGCCTGTTTAAGTCTCCAGGCAAAACCTATCCCTGCCTGGCACTGACCGAAGACGACCTTACAAAGACGGAAGCCGCCTACAAAGTTGCGGCAAAGGCCCTGGCAGAGGAGATGAGCCCGGCCGTTTAACCGACGCCGACGCTGACGCCGTCACAGAAGGCAATTTGGACATCGCGTGGGTTTATGACCGACGCGGTTCCACGCTGGCTTCAGCTCCCACTACCCAACGTTTTTAACCGAATGCTGGCATCGTGATGGCTGGCCGCTAACCGCGTCCGTCTTTGCTGTCAAACGGCCGACTCAGCATGTCTTTTCAAAAACCGCGACATACGAGAACCCACTTTCGCCAGTCGACAATCCCTTTGAGCTTGCAATGAACCCCGTGCATTCGACTGTTTTTTAAGCACTGCTTTTCATGTGCCTATTCAAACAGCACGCGACGCTTGCCGTGCAGGGAAAGAATTATTACCGTCATGCAAGAAAATCGATGACGGCGGGGTAATTGGCATCAATTGCTCTGCAATACCCGTTTGAATGAAAGGGGGAAAGCTGCGCATCACAGGGGTGGGTGCACCAACACTTACAACCAAAACAAAAGACCATCACGGAACTTGCCATTTGGCACGGAGGTATATGAACGATGGAAGAACAGCTCGCCGAGCTAGCGGCACAGGTTGCCGCGATTGAATCGAAGGGTAATCTGACGAACACAATGTTCGCAGAGCTCTATTATTATCTAACAATTCCGCTCATGATCATCATTCACGCGGGCTTCCTTGCCTACGAGATGGGCGCCTCGCGGGCAAAGAATGCTTTGTCCTCGGGTGTGAAGAACATCTTGGCTTTCGCATTCGTGATCCCTGCCTTCTACTTCTTCGGATGGTGGGTGTACTGGGGCTTCCCGACCGGATTTTCGTTTTCTGCAGGCCCCAATGGTATCTCCGGCGCGGAATATGCAAACTCGATCGCTTGGGCTTGGGGAGATTCGGCTCAATACATGGGACCCAACACCGAAGACCAGATTGACGGCGTGTTTTGGGGGGCATTCGCGCTCTTTGCAGCCACCACTGCCTCGATTTTCTCAGGGGCTGTGATCGAACGCATCCAGACCGTCGGGTTTGTGATCCTCGCGATCATTCTGGGCGGATTTAGCTGGACTTTGGGCGCGGCCTGGGGCTGGCACTCAGACGGATGGCTGATCCAACAGTGGGGTGTGCATGACTTCGGTGCGGCAGGTTTGGTGCACGCGATTGCAGCCTTCTTTGCGCTCGGTGTGCTGATCAACCTCGGACCACGCATTGGAAAGTTCAACCCAGACGGCACAGCAAACGATATCGCCGGACACAACCTGCCCTTTACTGCGACGGGTCTTATGCTCATCGTTGTGGGCTTTTGGGGCTTTTTGATGGGCTGTCTTGTCGTCGGTGGTGAGGCATGGTCTTGGTCCGGCAACTGGAACACCATCTACGGAACGCCAAGCAACCTGAGTGCTCTGAGCTTCAACATCTTAATGGCTGTTGGCGGCGGGATCATTGGGGCTTGGGCCTTCACACGTGATCCGTTTTGGATGATGTCCGGCGCTCTGGCCGGTTTGATCTCGACAGCGTCTGGTCTTGATATCTACTGGCCGTCGCTGACGTTCCTGATCGCAATCAGCGCGGGTATTCTGTTGAAGCCTGCAGCGTCGATACTGGAAAACATGGGCATCGACGACGCAGTTGGAGCGGTGACCGTGCACGGAACAATGGGCGTATACGGTATGCTGCTGCTTGGAATTTTCGCGTCAGGGTACCCAGCCTTGGGCGAAGCTGCTGCCTTCTCAGGTGACGCAGTTCCAACGAGCAGCGTTATCGGCCAGCTCGTCGGCACTGTCGTGTCCGTTCTCATTGGCTTCATCACCGGTTACGTGCCATCGCTCATCTTGAAGATGATGGGCATGTTGCGCGTTCCAGAAGCGGTCGAAATCGCAGGACTCGACACGGTCAAAGTACCGGCTCAGGCTTATCCAGAAGGCATCGCGGTATCGCCGCCAGCCTCCACTTAAAAGGAGATAGAACTCATGGGATTTCCATTTGAACAAGGCACCTGGGAAGGTGTATCGGGCGCAATCTTTATGGGCTTCGGCACTGCGACACCAGGTATATTCACCCTGATTGCCATCGTGGTTTCCGTTGTTCTACTGGCGGTTGGTCAAAAAACCGAAGCCGCTAAGTATCGCGACCATAAATAGAGCAATCTAACGCAACACTGCGCCCCGCCGGATCCCCGGCGGGGCGTTTTACATGACTTGGCAAGGCGCGTCTGGCGAGACACGACCGGAGGGAGCGGCGAGCCACCCTATCCTGCCCGCCAATTATCTAAGCGATCGACAACGGTCCTGTACCAAACATCAGCCGCGTAAAGAAAATGCGGGCGCGCAAACGGATGCAGGATATGGCGCGTAAAATTCATGGCCGTATACGCCGTCTCACCGCGCGGATCACCCACAGCCTGCCAAGCGGCTTTGGCCCCAAGATAGGGCGCCATAACGGTTCCGGACCCAGAAAACCCCATGGCATAATGCAGGCCGCGATCATCGCCAACATGAGGCATATGGGTGAAACTATAGCCCGTGTTGCCCCACCAGGCATGGCTGAGCTTCACATCTCTGAGATCCGGCCAGATTTCCGTCATGGTAGCATGCAAGCGGCGAGCAGCCTCACGCATGTGAAGCGGCCTCATGGATTCGCGCCCACCCCACAGGATCCGCGTGCCATCCGGCGAAATGCGGAAATAGCTGTGGCGAGCACGCGTCTCAACCATCATGCGCCGCCCAGGGGCCAGATGACCGATCAGATTGGGCGGCAAAGCTTCTGTGGCGATGAGGTAGGACGGCAAGGGAAACACACGCGCCAGATGCCAACGAAAGGCCCGCGTGGTGTAGCCGTTCGTACAAAGGACCACTTTGTCCGCCGTCACCTTTCCTTTCGGTGTTTGAGCCACAAAGCGGTGTCCATCCCGGCGCAGATGCGTGACCTCCGCCTGTCCGGTCAGAGGGACGCCGCGCGCCTCTACCGCCCGCCGCAACCCGCCGTGAAACTTCGCCGGATGCAGCCCGCAATGCTGTGGAAACATGATCGCGCCGTGGTATTTTTTGGTCCCGATCTCCTGGCGGAAATCCGTCTCGCAAAGCGTTTGAACCGCCACGCAAGATTTCTCTGATACGGCGCGCACCAATGTGCGCTGTCCTTGCGCATGCTGAGGTGTCCATGCCAGTTGCATGCGCCCAGTCTGTTGCAAATCACAATCGATCTTTTCTGTGCCAATGAGGGCCTTGGCCCAATCGAGCGCCGGAGCGGCTTCCGCAAACACGCCATCGGCCACATCAGATCCAAACCGTTTTGAGAGTTGCGTCCAACTCAGCCGTGGATGCGCACCGAACATGCCGCCATTGCGACTGGACGCGCCGGCACCGGGATCGCTCGCATCGACAACGGCCACCTTGGCCCCCGCATCATGGGCCGCGATCGCGGCAGAAAGCCCGGCATAGCCTGCGCCAATCACCAGGATATCACACCGATCAGGCAGAGGATCCTCCGCAGACCTTGGCGGAGCCGCCTCCCACCAATAGGGATGGCCCAGCTCCGCTTCCCCGGTGAATTGAACCATGTCGCTCTCCGCGCCGCGCATTAGAAGTATCGATAGCGGAGCGGTGAAAGTCCAGCGATGTCAGTAGCTTTCAGATGAAATGGGAAGCGGCTCAAACACCGTGCCGCCGGTGCGTTCCTTTTCCTCTTCCAACGCCTGTGCCAGTTCTTTGGCGCGCTTGTTTTTCTCACGCTCTACAGCCTCTTGCGCGTCACGCTCCGCGGCTTGTCTGGCCTCTTCGGCAGCCTTCGCTTCTGCGATCCGGGCCAGTTCTGCCGCCTCTGCCTGAGCACGTTTGGCGGCTTCTGCGGCGCGCGTTTCTTCTTCTGCGCGCAACGCGGCGCGTTTGGCGGCCTCTTCTTGAGCCTGCTTGTCACGCTCAATCGCGGCCAAACGCTCTGCTTCGCGTTCCTCGGCAAGCCGTGCCGCAGCGGCGGCGGCCGTTTCAGCGACAGGTTCAGAGGCCAAGATCGGACTGACATGCACCTCTGTGCCGTCCAATTCTGCGACAGCAACGTCCGGGATGTCTATGCCCGCCTCTTCCAGATCCACCTGCATGAGGCCCATTTGGCGCGCCGCCGCCAAAGAAAGCATACCGGAATCGAGGCCTTGAGGTTTTTGATAGGCCCGGATCGCAGCTTGGGTGCGCCCATCCATGCGGCCATTAACGGCGCCTTGGTAGTGGCCGCGCGCCTTCAGAGCACGCTGCAAGGTCGCCGTGAATTCCGGCGTCATCACATCATCGCACGGCGTTTCAAACCACGTATCCTCACGCGGGGTGACGATCTCTTGCGACGTCTCGGTCTGATAAACGGGTAAAGCCTTTTTTTCGAGGATCACCTGTTCGGTCACGGTCTCAATCACCGCAGGCGTTGCATCCCGGCCCCAGCATGTGCCCGGTGCCGCCCCCGGAGGTGCGACATTGCGTGAGGTCACCTCGTCTGGGATCAACTCATAGACATTTGGCGCGCACGCGCTCAGGACAAAACCCGCCATAATGGCGGTCGTAAACCGATGTTTGGACATGCTCATTTGCCTCATAGTCGCCGCTTTGGGCGTTGTTTTGAGGGCAGTTTACCCGGTTTCGACGACTCTGGGAAGTCTGTCTTCGGGCTCAAGCAACCGATCCAGCATGGGCGAGATGTCTTCAATCTCTTCGGCCACGACATGAACCACCGCATTTTCGCGCTGCAACCGCCCGGTGACGCGCAAAAGCCGGCCAGCGATGACAGCCCGGCGGAACCGTTCATAAAGCGCGCGCCAAACGACGACGTTGATCACGCCCGTCTCATCCTCCAACGTCAGAAAAATCACGCCCTTGGCCGTGCCGGGGCGTTGTCGCAGGATCACCAGCCCCGCCACAGTGATGCGCGCGCCCGCTGGCGGCTCATCCAACCGCTCTGCAGGGAGCGCCGCAGGCGGGCGGGGCCAGTGGCGCAAAGGGCTGGGTGTTGGTGTGATAAAGCTCATAAGAACAAAAATAGAACATCTTGCGAGCTGCGCAAGCCCCTCCTTTTGGGCAATCCGATCAAAGCCATTCGCCTTTGACCTGATACGTCACTTCAAAACGAAGGGCGTGAACCACAGGAGTTTTGCGCCGCGTTTCGCGACACTCTGCGCGCCAGTCACATAGCAAACCGCCTGCAAAACCCATCACAGGGTTTTGCAAACACGCGCACATGCTTTAGATGGACACTAGCGGACACGGAACCCGGCAAAACGATGGCCAAGATCACTTACATTGAGCACAACGGCACCCAACACAGTGTTGACGTCAAAAACGGGCTCACGGTGATGGAGGGCGCGCGCAACAACAACATCCCCGGCATTGAGGCCGATTGCGGCGGAGCCTGCGCATGCTCAACCTGCCATGTCTACGTGGATGCCAAATGGGTCGATAAAATGCCCAGCCTGGGTGACCTCGAAGAAGACATGCTGGATTTTGCTTATGACCCAGATCCACAACGATCTCGCCTGACCTGCCAGATCAAGGTCACAGATGAACTGGACGGTCTTGTGGTGCAAATGCCGGAACGCCAATTGTGAGGTCCGCCCTCCTATGCTGTGTCTTGCTGTTCGCGGACCCGGCAGCCGGTCAAGTGCTGGATGACGCGCGTGGCCTCGAAGACGGATGCGATCGCCCTGCCCCGCCACCCTTTTCCAAAGTTGTGACATCTGAGCAAGGTCCCGTCGTATCGACCCGCTATTTTGGCGCAACGAAAGCCTATGCGCACGGCGTCCTGGGCGATGCGATCGAGGCCAGCGGCCTTCTGGTGCGCTATGATGATGGCGCCCGTGTGATATGTGATACTGTCTTGGCCGGTCCAGACCGCGTGTTTGAAGACACAGAGCCGCGCCTTGCGGATCTTGACGGCGACGGCGTGAACGAGGTGATTGCCGTTGCCTCTCATATCCATCAGGGCGCGCGGCTTGAGATCTACGGCTATCCAAAGTTGGGCGAAGATTTCCAACTCATCGCGTACACGCCTTATATCGGCACGTCCTTTCGGTGGCTGGCCCCCGTCGGCGCCGCAGACCTTGATGGCGATGGACATGTGGAGATCGCCTATATCGATCGACCGCACCTGGCCAAGACACTGCGCATTTGGCGCTTCCGGAACAACGCGTTGACCGAGGTTGCCGCGCAACAAGGGTATTCCAACCATAAGATCGGCTGGCCCTATATTGTGGGCGGCATTCGCGATTGCGGGGCCGGGCCTGAAATGATCCTGGCCACAGGCAATTGGTCCCGCATCATGGCAGCTCGCTTACAAGACGGAGCCGTTTTTACCCGAGACCTGGGTAACTTTTGGAATGCAGAGGGGCTGAATGACGCAATGTTGTGTCGCCCCTAGTTCGAAAACTATAATTTGAACGAGCAACAGGCCCGGTATCCAAAAAAACGCTTTGAAGTTACCCAGCGTAACAACTAAGACACCTCTGCCGAAAGGCGCGCGATCAGGTACCGTAGCCCCTCGGGAGGGGGGTTGCGCGACGTCGCCATAGAAAATGGGACGGAAAACCGATGGGAGGTAATATGTCCAAAACTTTGAACCGCAGAAACTTTCTGCGCGGCACAGCCGTGGCTGGTGCCGGCGCTCTGGCCACGCCTGCTCTTGCAGATGGTCACACAACTCTGAAAATGCAGGCTGCCTGGGGCGGCGGTATTTTCTTGGAAAACGCGCAATCCTACGTGGACCGCGTCAACGCTATGTCCGGTGGGTCGCTTGTGATCGAGCTGTTGCCGGTGAACGCCGTTGTGAAAACATCTCAGATGCAGGACGCTGTGCACAGAGGCGTTCTTGACGCTGCACACTACGTACCTGCGTACTGGTACTCCAAGTCCAAAGCGGCGTCGCTGTTTGGCACGGGCCCCTGCTTTGGCTGGTCCTCTCAGGAAGTGCTGGGCTGGGTCTACTACGGTGGCGGTCAAGAGCTCTTTGACGAGCTTATGGCAAGCCTCAACCTGAATGTTGTGTCCTTCTTCAACTCTCCGATGCCTGCTCAGCCGATGGGCTGGTTCAAAGAAGAGATCAAAGACGCAAGCCAGATGGACGGCCTGAAGTACCGTACAGTTGGTCTGGCAGCCGACGTTCTGCTCGAAATGGGCATGTCCGTTGTGCAGCTGCCCGGCGGTGAAATTCAGCCTGCGATGAAGTCCGGCCTGATCGACGCGGCGGAATTCAACAACCCGACGTCGGACCGCGACTTCGGCATGCAGGACGTATCCAAGCACTACCACTTGGCATCGTTCCACCAGTCTCAGGAATTCTTTGAGGTGACCTTCAACAAAGAGAAGTTCGAAAACCTCACAGACGCGCAGAAGGCGATCCTGAAGCACGCGTCCGAGGCCGAAAACTCCAACTTCTACTGGCACAACACGCGCCGTTATGCGTCTGACCTGGCCACTCTGCGTGATGAGCAGGGCGTCAACGTCTACCGCACACCAGACAGCGTGATGCAAGCTCAGTTGGAAGCTTGGGACATCGTTGTCGATCGCATCTCGGCCGAAGACGAGTTCTTCGCGAAAGTTGTGGAAAGCCAAAAGGCCTATGCGAAAGAGGTGATGAACTACCTCAACCTCAACCAGCCTGACTACAAGCTGGCGTATAAGCACTACTTTGGCTAATCGCTTCTGCGAGACTAAGGCTACTTGGCGGGGGCTGCTCCATGCGGCCTCCGCCAGTCACGAAAAAGACTAAGATCTAAGACGGTAATTCATAGACGGAACTGGGGGGCGTCCGGTCGTGCAAAAGATCATTCACGCCATCGAAGGCTTGAGCCAATGGGTTGGCAAGGCGTTCGGGTGGTGCATTCTCATCCTGACCCTATCCGTGTCCTACGAGGTATTTGTGCGCTACGTTCTGAACGCGCCGACCGTGTGGGCGTTTGACATGATGGTGCAAATGTATGGCGCGCTGTTTCTGATGGGCGGTGCATACACGCTGGCCCAAGATGCCCATGTCCGCGGCGATGTGCTTTACCGCCTTTTCCCTGTCCGATGGCAGGCACGGCTGGATTTCATCCTTTACATTCTCTTCTTCTTCCCCGGCATGATCGCCCTCTTTTGGTACGGGTGGGAAATCGCCTCTGACAGCTGGCGCTACAAAGAGGTGAGCTGGAACAGCCCCGCGCGGATCCAGATCTACTTCTTCAAAACGCTGATCCCCGTGGCAGGGCTGCTGCTGATGATCCAGGGCGTGGCAGAGATGATGCGGTGTTGGATTGCAATGCGCACAGGGCAATGGCCCGAGCGCATCGACGACGTCAAAGAAACTGAAGACTTGCTGGCAGACAGCAACGTAGCCGATCTCCTCGGCAGCGGCTCAGAAAAATCCTGAAGGAGCTAAAAGATGACTGATCCTCAGGTCGCGATTCTGATGCTATGCCTTTTCATCGTATTGGTGCTGCTGGGCTTTCCGATTGCCTTTACCCTCATCGCAATGGGCGTCGCCTTCGGCTACTACGCTTATTACACTGGCGCCCCCGACAGCATCGGGGATATTTTCAACAACAACATCTTCTACCTGCTCAACCAGAACACCTACTCTGTCATGGAGAACGACATTCTGGTTGCGATCCCGCTGTTCCTCTTCATGGGCTATGTGGTGGAGCGCGCGAATATCGTCGATAAGCTCTTCTACTCACTCTATCAGGCGGCCAGCAACCTGCCCGGCTCCCTCGGCATTGCGGCACTGCTGACCTGTGCGGTGTTCTCCACCGCGTCCGGCATCGTGGGCGCGGTTGTCACGCTGATGGGGCTCTTGGCCTACCCGGCGATGAACAAGGCAGGATATGATAAGAGCTTTGCCTCCGGCATCATTTGCGCAGGCGGAACGCTGGGCATTCTGATCCCGCCCTCGATCATGTTGATCGTGTATGCCGCGATCGCGGAGCTATCCCCCTTGCGTCTTTACGCGGCGGCGGTGTTCCCCGGTCTGCTGTTGGCCGGCCTCTACATCGTCTACGTCATCATACGAGTGACGATCAATCCAGGCTTGGCACCAAAGCCGTTGAAAGAGGATATCCCACCCAGATCCACTGTTTACTACAACCTGCTGGTCTCCTTTGTGCCTCTGACCGTGCTCATCATGCTGGTGCTTGGCTCCATCCTGGGCGGTCTGGCGACACCGGCCGAAGCGGCGGCGATGGGTGCTCTTGGCGGTTTGGTTCTGGCGGGTCTCTACCGCTCGCTCAACTGGACCAAGGTCAAGGAAAGCGTGTTCCTAACAGCCAAAGCCACCGCCATGGTGTGCTGGCTCTTTGTCGGCTCATGGACATTCGCCTCGATCTTCTCCTACTTGGGCGGTCACGATGTGATTGAGACCTGGGTTGTGGCGATGAACCTCGAGCCGTGGCAGTTCCTGGTGCTGGCGCAAATCATCATCTTCCTTCTGGGCTGGCCGCTTGAATGGTCCGAGATCCTGATCATCTTCGTGCCGATCTTCTTGCCCATGCTCGAAACCTTCGGCGTGAACCCCTACTTCTTTGCGATGCTCGTGGCGCTGAACCTGCAGACCTCGTTCCTGACCCCGCCGATGGCCATGTCGGCCTACTATCTCAAGGGCGTGCTGAAGAAGCAGATCGAGCTGATGGAGATTTTCAAAGGCCTGATGCCGTATCTGGCGATCGTGATCTTCTGCATGGTCTTGATGTATCAGTTCCCAGGCATCGCGCTTTGGTTCCCCGACTACCTGTTCGGAACCTGGGTGCCTTAATGAGCGTTGATCTGACAACGCTTTCGGCGGCGGTTGCCGCCGAGGGCATTCGATCCGGACAGCTGACATCGGAGGCGTTGACCGCTGCATGTCTGAAGCGGATTGAAGACACGGATGGTCAGATCAAAGCCTGGGCATGGCTGGATCCCGAATACGCCATGGCGCAGGCGCGTGAGGCGGATCAGATCCGCCGCGCGGGCCGCGGCTTGGGCGCATTGCACGGTGTGCCTGTCGGCCTCAAAGACATCATCGACACACGCGTCGGGCCAACGCAGCGCGGCAGCGAACTTTATACAGGACGTGAAGCCAAGCGCGATGCGCGCCTCGTGGAGCGCTTGGTTGAGGCTGGCGCCGTGATCATGGGGAAAACCACCACCACGGAGCTGGCCTACCTCGCGCCGTCGGAAACAACCAACCCGCACAACCCGGCGCACACGCCCGGCGGATCGTCTTCTGGATCAGCGGCAGCCGTGGCGGCAAGACATGTCCCGCTCGCGGTGGGCAGCCAAACAGGTGGATCCGTTATCCGTCCGGCCTCTTTTTGCGGCACGTTTGGGTTCAAACCGACGCGCGGGTTGATCTCTCGCAGTGGTGTGCTGTCGACAGTGCCGAGCCTCGATCAAATGGGCGTCTTCGCCAATACCCTCGAAGATATGGGCCTGCTGAGTGACGTCCTCTCCGGGTATGATCAAAACGATGCCGGTAGCCTGCCCCGCCCGACGCCCGCCATGCTACAAGGCGCCCAATCGGATGTGCCGGTTGAGCCCAATATCGCGTGGTTTGATCTGCCCTATCACGACAGGCTGCAACGCGACGCTCATGACGGGATCGGCGCCGTGTTTGAAGCCCTGGGCGCTCAGATTGAGCGGTTTGATGCAGCCCCGCAATTGGCCGGTCTGACAGATGTGCACAAAACCATCTATGACTACGAACTTGCGCAGGCAATGTCGGATAAGGTGACCACGAAAGCCCACCAAATCAGCGCGGAAATGCGCAGTGCCATGACGCGCGGAAATGAGATCAGCACAGCACAGTATGAAGATGCGTTGGCGGTTCAGACCTCGGCCGGTGCGTTTTTTGCCGAACATTTCAACGATTTTGATGCAATTCTGTCGCCATCGGCCACCGGCGAAGCGCCCCTGATCAGCGAAGGCACAACGGGAGACGCCTCTTTTTGTCTCATCTGGACGCTTGCGGGACTACCTTGTGTGTCAATCCCGGCGCTTGTCGGCGACACGGGCCTGCCGATCGGCATACAATTGGTCGGCGCGGCCGAGGAAGATGATCGTTTGCTGCGCACGGCAGCTTGGGTACAAAAAGCACTGGTGAACGCTGGAGCGGAACTGGAATTGGAGGCATGAGATGTCCAAAATGACCAACATCATCATGGGGCTCATCGGCACGGCGCTGATGATGATCTTCGTTCTTGGGCTGTCGCATTCCATCTCGACCGGGTTCGCGGGCTTCTCGGGCGGGTTGCCATTCATGATCATCGCGATCGTGGTCATAGGCATGGCACTTTATAATCTCTGGGAAGAGACCGTCGGAAAGAAAGATAAATGAGCGACAGACCTGTCGTTTGGATGCCGCGACGTCTGTCTGCGGCAACCATCGCCCGTGCTAAGCGGGATTACGATCTCATCCTGAATGAAGCCGACACCCCCGGCAGCGCCGAAGACATCATCGCCATGAGCGCCAATGTCGATGCGATGATGCCGTGCCACTCCGAGCACTTTTCCGCAGATGTGGTGGCCAAGCTAGATCCGCGCTTGAAAATCGTGGCCAACCACTCCGTCGGGGTAGATCACTGTGATCTCGACGCCCTGCGCGGGCGCGGCATCGTTGTGACAAACACACCTGATGTGCTCTCAGATGCCACCGCAGAGATTGCGATGCTTCTCATGCTGGGCGCAGCCCGCCTTGCCGTCACCGGCGATCGTTTGGTGCGCACGGGCGCATGGGACAGTTGGAGCCCGTCTTTCATGGTCGGCAAGCAAGTCACCGGCGCGCGGCTTGGGATCATTGGCATGGGCCGCGTAGGCCGCGCGTTTGCCGAAAAGGCCCGCGGTTTTGGCATGAATGTCCACTATTACAACCGCAAACCATTGCGGCCAGAATATGAGATGGGGGCCACCTATCACGACACCGTCGAAAGCGTGCTTGAGGTGTCTGATTTCCTCTCGCTGCACTGTCCCTCGACCCCAGAAACGCAGGACCTGATGAACGCGGATCGGTTTGCGCTGCTGCCGGATGGGGCGGTCATGGTGAACACGGCGCGCGGGGCCTTGGTGGATGAGGACGCGCTGATCGCGGCCATTTCCTCTGGCAAACTGGCGGCGGCAGGTCTTGATTGCTTCAAAGTTGAGCCCGGCGGGAACCCCGCGCTCTCAACCCACGAAAACATCTTCATGCTGCCTCATATCGGCAGCGCCACACGCGCCACGCGTGACGCCATGGGCTTTCGCGCGCTCGACAATCTTGATGCGTTCTTCGGGGGAAAGACCCCGCAGGACGCGCTTTAGCTTCGAAAAGGACATCATCATGGCAAAAGCGGCATTCCTCGGTCTGGGGGTCATGGGCTACCC
>CAKZYL010000452.1 GCA_937884705.1 uncultured Roseovarius sp.
ACACAGAAGAGCTGGGCCAAAAATTGCTTGAGGATCTGGATCCGGTCATTGAGGCCTTCCTCGCAATGCGATCGAACGAGGGCGCCAAGCTTGCCGAGGTGATGCTCGGCCAGATTGATGAGATTGAGCAGCTTACACAATCCGCATCAGAGATCGTGCAGACAAGACGCGACGAAATGGAGGCATCCTTTCATCAAGCGCTCTCACGGATCATGGATGGGACAGGGCAGGCGGACATGGCACGCGTTGCGCAAGAGATCGCTCTTTTGGCCGTCAAAGCAGATGTTACCGAAGAAATCGATCGCCTGCGCGCGCATGTCTCGGCCGCAAGAGAGCTTGTCGCGGCGGGGTCTCCTATGGGTCGAAAGCTTGACTTTCTGGCGCAGGAATTCAATCGCGAGGCCAATACGCTGTGTTCAAAATCGCAACATACCGAGCTTACGCAGATTGGGCTGGCGCTGAAATCCGTGATCGATCAAATGCGGGAACAGGTGCAAAATGTGGAATAGTTTGCAGCGCTCCAAAGTCACGCGTGACATGCAACCTGTCCCATTCGTCGCGTGCGACATGACATGAGGACGATACATTGAGCGTGCGGCGAGGCCTTTTGATTATTCTCTCCTCTCCATCAGGTGCGGGGAAATCCACGCTCTCACGGGGCCTATTGGCTTGGGATCCCGACATCTCTTTTTCCGTATCCGCCACCACCCGCGCGCCGCGGGAAGGCGAGGTCGATGGCCAGCACTACCACTTCATGTCGAAGGCCGCGTTTCAGGAGGATGTGGCGCGGGGCGACATGCTGGAACACGCTGAGGTTTTCGGCAATTTCTACGGCTCCCCCAAAGGTCCCGTAACGGAGGCCATCAGTGAAGGCCGCGATGTGCTTTTTGACATTGACTGGCAAGGCGCGCAGCAGATCCAGAACTCTGCACTGAGCCAGCATGTCTTGTCGATTTTCATCTTGCCACCCTCCATAACAGAGCTGCGTCGGCGCCTCATTGAGCGCGGACAGGACAGCGCAGAGGTGATTGCGGGACGAATGCAGAAAAGTTGGGATGAGATCAGTCATTGGGCCGAATATGACTACGTTCTGGTCAATGACGATCTGGCGCGCACGGAGACCGAGTTGAAAGGTATTGTTACAGCCGCGCGACTGAGACGCCACCAACAGCCCAGCGTCAACGATCATGTCCGCTTGCTGCAGCAGGAATATGAGGATTTATCATGACGATTTATATGTTAGACGGCATCATCCCAGACATTCACGCTGATAGCTGGGTCGCGCCGGACGCCAACGTGATCGGAAAGGTCGTTCTGGCTGAGGCCACATCGGTGTGGTTTTGCGCCACCCTGCGCGGTGATAATGAACTGATCTCGGTTGGTGCCGGCACCAATATTCAGGAAAACAGCGTCTTGCACACCGATATCGGGTTTCCTTTGACCATTGGGCCAGGATGCACCATTGGCCACAAGGCCATGCTGCACGGCTGTACCATCGGGACCAATTCGCTGATCGGCATGGGGGCAACGGTGCTCAATGGCGCGAAGATTGGCGACAATTGTCTGATCGGGGCAGGGGCCTTGATCACGGAAGGCAAGGAAATCCCTGACGGCTCGCTTGTGATGGGGGCGCCCGGCAAAGTCGTGCGCGCGCTTGACGAGGCCGCGATCAACGGTCTCAGGATGAGCGCCTTTGGGTATCAGAAAAACATGCGCCTCTTCCGCGAAAAACTGAGCGTGGTCTGAGCGCGATCAGGTTCCGCCGCCATGTCCTCGGATGTCATATCCTCGCTTTTGGACGCGCTGCCGCTGCCGGCTTTGGTCATCGGGCGTTTGGAACGCGTCGTCGGGGCCAATGCACGCGCCGTCCAGCTTTTGGGCGAGGGGCTCGTGGGGCGCCACTTCATCACCGCATTGCGTCAGCCCGGCATTCTTGACGCCATTGAGACCAGTCTGCGCACCCAATCCACACGACACACGCGCTATCTGTCGAGCGACGGCGCACAGGACACGGCGTTTTCGGTCACCTGCTCGCCAGTGCAGACGGATGCGGGGCAGGGTATTTTGGTCTGTTTCGAAGATATCACCCATTTGGAACAGGCCCGTCAGATGCGACGCGATTTTGTCGCCAATGTCAGCCATGAGTTGCGCAGCCCACTTACCTCTTTGTTGGGCTTTATAGAAACGCTTCAGGGGCCGGCTCTCGGCGATACTGAGGCCACAGAGCGGTTTTTAAAGATCATGGCCGGGGAAGCCACGCGCATGGAACGGCTGGTGCACGATCTTTTGTCGCTCAGCCGTGTGGAAGAGCAATTGCGCGTGCGCCCAACCGATCCGGTGGACTTGGCGGGTATTGTGATCAGTGTCACTCATGCTCTTAATACGGTGGCAAGCGATCATGATGTGACGTTGGTAAGCGATTTGCCCAAAACGCCGATCATCGTGCCAGGTGACGCCGATCAGCTGCAACAAGTGGTCACCAACCTGGTGGAAAACGCGATCAAATATGGCGGGCGTGAAAAATCGGTTTTTCTCTCGCTGGCCACCACCGATCAAGAACCTGCCATTCGTGGCCCGGCCGCTGTAGTGACCGTGCGCGACACGGGGCCGGGTATTGCGCAAATTCACATTCCCCGCTTGACCGAGCGGTTTTACCGGGTGGACAGTCACAGATCCCGAGAGGTCGGAGGCACCGGATTGGGTTTGGCTATCGTCAAACACATCATCGACCGGCACCGAGGGCGCCTGAGGATTGCATCGGAAGTGGGTGAGGGCGCGGAATTTCGTGTTGTCCTGCCCAAAGACGGGCCGGTCGCAGAGGGCTTATCTCCATGACACTGTCCTCTGAGCGACGCAGCCGTCGCGTCATATCAACTGCCACTCTCCAGTTTCATAAAACTGTTACACAACTGTAACAAAAGCGTCGAAGTAACGGTTTAGCCGATGCCTACGGCCATCACCTGGGATGGCGATTTGTGATCAGGAGACTTGAATGTCCTACGCGAAACTGACCGCCTCTTCTTTGGCGATCCTTGCTGTTTCTGCCACCACTGCCGCAGCGCGCGACAACGTACAGGTTGCAGGCTCTTCGACCGTGCTGCCTTACGCGTCCATCGTCGCGGAGCTTTTCGGCGACAACACGGACTTCCCGACACCCGTTGTTGAATCCGGTGGGTCCTCTGCGGGCCTCAAGCGTTTCTGCGAAGGCGTCGGCGAAAACACCATCGACGTGGCAAACGCCTCCCGCGCGATCCGTGAAAAAGAGATCA
>CAKZYL010000453.1 GCA_937884705.1 uncultured Roseovarius sp.
GCCTGTTTCACCCATGATCTCATCGTTTCCGGCATTTCCAAACAAGACATCCTGGCCGTCTCCGCCATTCAGAGTATCTATTCCGCCCTTGCCTTCCAGCCTGTCATCGCCGTCGTCGCCAGTGAGATCGTCACTCCCGTCGCCCCCGATCAGAGTGTCCGCGCCGCTCCCCCCGATCAAGGTATCTTTGCCAGTTCCGCCACTGAGGCTGTCTTTGCCAGGGCCACCGTCCAGTAAATCATTGTCAGTCCCACCGTTCAGGGTGTCATGTCCACCGCCGCCTATGATTGTGTCACTGCCACCATCGCCATTCGCGAGATCATTGCCATTGCCGGAGTAAATGATGTCATCACCCTCTTCCCCGACCAAAGTGTCTTCCCCGTCAAAACCGCTGATCGTGTCGTTGCGGAAGTCACCGACCAGCATATTGTCGTCATTCGTGCCTCGGATTTCCTCGGTCGTGGTTGGAATAAACACACTTCTGTTCACACCGATATCGACAGCAGCCCGGACCGCATCGGCCGTGAGCGGCTGACCGTCATGGCTTCTGAGCACGATTGTCTCTTCGCGAAATTGGAGCGTGGCCCCGTCGGACGTTGTCGTGATCTCAAGATCGTTCACATCAAAGAGAAACGGAATGGATGACAGATCCAAGCGATCTTCGTTCGGGTTGAAATCCTGCACATGATCGGTTTCCCCATCGCTTTCGAAGAGGAACCGATCCGCGCCGTTGTTCCCCCTCAGGGTGTCGGAACCGCCGCCGTCATAGATGATGTCGTCCTTGTTCGTGCCCGTCAGTGACTCGCCACTCTCCGATCCGACAATATCGGAGCCTAGATTGCTGATGTCGTAGCCCAGAACGGTGATGCCATCTCGATCCTCAGATGCTGCGAAAAGCTGGATCACATCGCCAACCACTGCGATCTCAAGGGCAGATATGTCATCAAGCGGGTGATCTGCGGTGCCATCAAAACTGTCGATAAGTACCAGTTTTCCATCGGGCAAAAGCTTAAAGAGAGAGATGCCAAAATCACCACCGCCAGCGGCGACATAAACCTGACCGTCATGTTCAAGAATGGCGATGTTCTGGACGTTGCCAAATCGCGAAAGACCGGTGTCAGTGATATGGTCGACAGGCTCTAGCGAACCGTTTGAGCTCACCTGCAAAACGCTCAGTGCCCCGCCTTGCCCATTGTTGGGCTCTGAGGCCACGATGACAAAGGTCTTGCCGTCCAGCTCGACCATCTCGACGTCTGTGGGTTTCATGATGCCGAAGCCGTCTGCCGGGCCCTCCTTATCGGCAAATGCCGCAGAGTTTCCGTTCACAACGTAAGACGTCACACCGTTTTCGCTGGCACTGGCGACAATGGCGATGTCATTTCCGCCAACACGGGCGGTCTCTATATCGACCACGCTTCGCGCGTGCGTGTTCGCAGTGTCTTCAATGAACCGCTGATTGTTCAACGGGCCGTTGTCGTTGGCCGAGTAGACATAGAAGCCGTTGCCGTTTGGATCGGCGAGCAAAACAGATCCGCCATCGGTACGCTCAAACACCGCGGCAGGGCCGCCTATGGATGGCCCGTTCAGATTAACGCCATTGGAAAACTGCCCCTGATCGCTCAGTGTGAAAGAGCGAATGGAATTCGAGTTTATTCCGCTGATCTGAATGTATGTGGTTCCGCCGGATGCGACGACTTCAACGTCATAACCCCCGCCGGTCACCTGGTTTGAGCTGTGAAACACATGGCCTTGCTTTGTTGGCACAAGACCGTCACGCAGATCATATGCTGTGATCCCGCCATCTGGCCCGGAGACAGCGACAAGCTTAAGGCCGCTACCGGTCTCAACGACTTCCAGATCGGAAATAGCTGTGTCCAGAGCCTCATCATTTGCTCTGGCACGCCCAATCACGAACAACGCCATACTCACCACCAACTCCACCACCAGGCGGAACCTGTGTGGTGTTTGGGATTAGGCGGTGGCGAAGGTCAGGACGAAATTGTGACCAGAACGTAAACTTTTACTTGGATTTTTACGCCTTAACAAAGGTTTAACGGATGCATGTATGCCCAGTCCAGCGCTGCATCAAACCTCAAGAGACGCTGTGACGACCGGGCGAAAACGAAATGCTCACGCCTCACGTTTCTTAGAACCAGCGTCCTTGTGCGACCAGGCTTCGGTCTTCTGTGGCTTGTCCGCCGGACAGATCGTAAAGACGCGTGTCTGCCCCCGTTGTCGTCACTGAATCCAGAGAGGCGACCCGGGCCTGCGACGTCACTGGCGAACACACAACCTTTGGCGCGTCGGAAAACGCCGCCGCCCAAGTGGCGCTTTGCACGAAGGTGCCTGCTGTCAAAAGCACGCTGCAAATCTGGGTCCCGTCGGCAAGCCGTGTGTATTCACCATTTGCGTTGGTGTCGGATTCCACCTCGCGGTCCAGCACCCAAACCGTGCCATCGAAGGTGGCCACAGTATCCACATCGCTGCGAATGTAACCCGCGGGCAAAGCGCCGCCTGTGCGGGTCACACACGCCAAAGGCCCCAGCCCGTCAATATCCAACGTCGTAGCACCGATGTTTGTGGCGCTGGCCCGGAACCGGATCATATATCCTGCGGGCACACTGGCCAGGCTTGCGTCCGTGGTGATGACCAACGCATCCGGCGTGCCCGACACAGACACACGGCTTTCGAATCCGCCCGTAAGCACCGTGGCAGATGCGCCAGTCAGCAAAACGCGCCCTGTTGTGTCATCAATCGCCGATTGCTGAACTGCGGTGCCCGTAATAGGGAGGTCGATCTCCACCGTCTGGGTCGCCGCCGAGGCGCGCAAAGCATCAAACCAGGTGCTGCCATCGTCGGTCACTTTGATTGAAAACGCGGTATCCCCGGCAAGGCCCATTTCCGCATGACCGGTGAAACCAGATTGGAACAGCAAGGAGGCCGTATCACCCGATCCGGCCTTATTGACCTTTAGCTGATGACCCGCGCCCGCGTGGTTGAACAGCGCCGCGTCTGACGACAGTGCCAAACGGTTCACACTGTCCGACGTGGTCCCGATCCCGACACCCGGCAGGTTCTCCAGGTTCTGCGACGCGGTTTTCCAAATGCTGCCATCGTAGAATTTGAAGGCACCCTCAGCCTTGTCAAAGGCCTGCCATCCTTGTTCTGGATCAATGAAAATCCAGCCGCCACCTGCTCGAAGAGCCAGCTTGCCACCCTGATCGGACCATTCATCTGTTGGAGACGCACCCAGCGCAAAAAGCGTGCCATCCACGGGCTCAAATGGGGGTGTCGTTGCGCCTGTTTCATCCAGCGCGGCCTGTACCAGCCCGTCGAGCACTTGCAGCGCTTCGTTATGTGTGACGTGTTTTTGTGCCTGAGACGGCTTGATCAGCGGCAGATCAAGCCGCGCGGTGACATCGGACATCCGGATGCTCCAGCTTGTGAGTTCCGGCAGATGTCTAGATTTGGGGAATTGCCAAGAGTTGAGCGGACCGCGCGCTGGCGCACGCAACGGACTACCCCTTGGGGCCATCCTTGCGAGCGTAAATATCTTCGTAGCGGACAATATCATCCTCGCCGAGATACGCGCCGGTCTGAACTTCGATCAGTTCCATCGCCACTTTACCGGGGTTCTCAAGCCGGTGCTTGGCCCCAAGCGGAATGTAAACGGATTGGTTCTCAGAGAGCAAAATGACGTTTTCATCTATGGTCACGCGCGCCGTCCCGTTGACCACGATCCAGTGCTCCGACCGGTGCATATGGCTCTGCAGCGACAGCGCGGCGCCGGGCTTTACAACAATACGCTTGACCTGAAACCGCCCGCCGAGCGTCAAGGTCTCGAAAAAGCCCCAAGGCCTGTGATCCACCGGAAAAGTATCAGCCTGCCGCAGGTTCTCCTGCCGCATGGTTTTGACAAGCTTGCCTACATCCTGCGCGCGCTCCCGGCTTGAGATCAGCACAGCGTCCTGCATCGCAACGGCGACCACATCATTCAGCCCAAGGGCCACGAGGCGCAAATGCTCACTTTCTGATCGCAAGAGAGAGTTCGAACAATCTTCCGCCGTCACCGGCCCAGAGGTCACAACACCATCTGCGTCAGATTGGCCGTGCTCTCGGAGCGCTTCCCATCCCCCAAGGTCACACCAATCGCCTTGATGGACCACGACTGAAAGGTTCTTCACCTTCTCCATGATCGCATAGTCGATCGAAACATCCTCGCATTGCGCCCACGGCTCCGGCGCAAGCCGCAAAAACCCAAGATCGGCCTCCGCCTGATCCACCGCCTGTTGCACCAACTCCAGGGTTCCAGGCGCATGCTCTGCAAATGCGTCGATCAGCGTTTTCGCGGAGTAGAGAAAAATCCCGGAATTCCACATGAAGTTCCCGGCGGCCAGCATCTCTTTGGCTTTGCTCAGCTCAGGCTTTTCCACAAAACGCGTCAGCGGCACAGTACCCGTCCCGCCATCAGTCGCAGCAAGCTCCAGATACCCGTATCCTGTTTCGGGCTTATCCGGTGCAATTCCAAAGGTCACGATATCGCCGTCCCGCGCGGCGTCCGCCCCGCGCATCACGGTGTCTCGAAACACGCCCTGTTGTTGAATGAAGTGATCTGACGGCGCGGCAAGTATCAGTGCATCAGGATCGCTTTGCGCGGCCACAAGGGCGGCCGACAGCAAGGCAGGCGCCGTATTGCGCGCATCCGGTTCTATCAGGATCGCACCGGGATCCACACCGATTTCAGCCAGCTGCTGGGTCGCGATAAACCGGAAATCCGAATTCGTCACAATGATTGGCGTGGCAAACCCCGGCCCCGACAGTCTTTGAGCGGCCTGCTGAAACAGGGAGCCATCCCCAATCATCGGCACAAACTGCTTTGGATAGCTTTTGCGCGACAAGGGCCAAAGCCGGGTTCCGGACCCACCGCATAGAAGAACAGGGATGATGTCGTCAGCCATGATACGTCCAGTCATACGCGCCAGACTACCGACTATAATCTATCAACCCGGATTTCAACGGATCGTTTAGCGAGTGTGTTTCTCTCAATTCTAATACGACTCTCTTTGACGTGAAACATACAAGGGTGTATTGATCCATTCACCCTTGTATGGAACCGTCCATGAACTTGCTTGCCCACCCGCCCAAACCTGACCGGCAGCCGCGCCTGGGCGCTGCGGATTGGATTGAGGTCGCATTGCAATCACTGGTGTCAGGCGGCATAGAAGCTGTCCAGATCACCGCCCTTGCCCGCACACTCAAAGTCACGCGCGGCAGCTTCTATTGGCATTTTGAAACGCGGGATGATCTCCTCGCTGCCCTTATCCAGGAATGGCGCGCACGCAACACGGACGTCATCGTCGAGGCGATCTCGGATGTGCCGACCTTGGATGAGGGCATCCTGGAGCTCTTCGCGGTCTGGGTGGATCACACCCGATTTGATCCCGCTTTGGATGGCGCGATCCGCGCTTGGGCGAAACACGATCTCAAACTCTCTGAGGTCCTCAAGGCCGAAGACACCGCACGCATTGATGCCATCGCCTCGTTCTTTGAGCGTCATGGCTTTGAAGTGAAAGAGGCGTTCATCCGCGCGCGCGTCATCTATCTCACACAGATCAGCTTTTACGCGCTGGGCATCGATGAAGATGCCAGCGTCGCCCAACGCCTCAGCTACCTCGAAGCGTATTTTCAAAGCTTCACAGGCCGCGACATTGATCCAGACATCTGCGCCACTTATCGCGCCCGCGTTCTTGGGGAGGACCAATTATGAACAGACCACAACGTCGGGGACGCACAGCCAAACGCGCCAGTGCAGCGGTGAAGCAATTCGATCAGGCGTGGCGCAAGTGGGTTCGGCCCTACCCCCCGATCGAGCAATTCAGCGCCGACGAGATCGAGGCGATCCATGAGGCCTCTCTCAAGGTGCTGCGGGATATCGGCATCAAGGTTCTCAATGATGAGGCGCGCGCGCTCTACGTCTCTGCTGGCATGACCGAAGAGGACGGAGAGATCATTCGCTTTGATCCCGACGCGCTCATGGAAATCATCGGGCAAGCACCCCCGGAGGTGACGCTCTTCGGTCGCGGAGAAGGCCGTGAGGTGGTGATCGGAGGCAACAATATCGGCATCTGCACGACAGGTGGCACGCCCAATTTCTCCGATATCAAACAAGGCCGTAATCCCGGCACGCTCGAAGCGCTCGATAACTTCTGCCGCGTCTCGCAAGCCTTCGACGTCATCCACATGATCGGCCCATTTGTTGAAGCGCAGGACGTTCCGCCGAACATCCGCCATTTCGCCATGACGAAGTCGGTCCTCACCATGACCGAGAAAGTGCCCTTCGTTTTCTTCCGTGGAACAGAGGCCGTTGCAGACGCCTATGAAATGCTCCGCATCGCCCACGGCCTCACGCAGGAGGAGTTTCTGAACACCCCGGTCAGCTACTCTGTGGCGAATTCCAACTCGCCCCTGATGCTCGATCTTCTGATGTGCCGAGGCATCATTGACGCGGCGCGTGCTGGTCAGCTGATGGTGCTCACACCCTTCACGCTCTCGGGTGCCATGGCCCCGGTCACCCTGCCCGGCGCTCTGGCGCAGCAAAACGCCGAAGCGCTCGCTGGCATCTGCCTGTCTCAGATCACCCGCCCCGGCGCGCCGGTCTGTTATGGCAGCTTTACCTCGAACGTCGATATGAAATCCGGCGCGCCCGCCTTCGGCACCCCGGAATATGTCAAAGCCGCCTTCGCCTCGGGCCAGCTTGCTCGCCGCTACAACCTACCTTTGCGCTCCTCCGGCGTAACGGCGGCTAACGCGCCCGACGCACAAGCGGCCTATGAGACCCAGATGTCGCTCTGGGGCGCGCTCATGGGCGGCACCAACCTGCTCTTGCACGGCGCTGGTTGGCTGGAGGGCGGCCTGACCGCCTCGGCAGAGAAATTTATCATCGATGTTGAAATGCTGCAGATGTTCGCCGAGCTCTTCAAACCTGTCGAAGTGAGCGAGGCCACCCTCGGCGTCGACGCGATCGCAGATGTCGGTCACGGCGGGCATTTCTTCGGCACGCAGCACACGCTCGATCGCTTTGAGACGGCGTTTTACTCCCCGCTCCTCTCCGATTGGTCAAACTATGAGAACTACACCGAACGCGGCTCCGTCGACACCGC
>CAKZYL010000454.1 GCA_937884705.1 uncultured Roseovarius sp.
CCATGGAGATTTGCGATGGAGATTCGTGAGGCCCTGACCTTCGACGATGTTTTGTTAGTTCCGGCCAAATCCGCCGTGTTGCCCAACACCGCTGATACGCGCACACGCGTGACCAGCTCCATCGCCCTGAATATTCCGCTTTTGAGTTCCGCCATGGACACCGTCACGGAAGGCCGGATGGCCATCACGATGGCGCAGGCAGGGGGAATGGGGGTGATCCATAGAAACCTCAGCATCGAAGAGCAGGCCCAAGAGGTGCGCCGGGTCAAACGCTTTGAATCAGGTATTGTCTACAATCCGGTCACTCTGACGCCGGATCAGACTTTGGCCGATGCCAAAGCGTTGATAGAACGGTACAATTTCACGGGCTTTCCCGTGGTGGGCGAAGATGGGCGCATTGTCGGCATCGTGACCAATCGCGACATGCGCTTTGCCACATCCGATGACACGCCTGTGCATGTGATGATGACGTCTGACAATCTGGCAGTGCTGCAGGAACCTGCAGATCTGGAACAGGCAAAATCCATGATGAGAGAACGCCGGATTGAAAAGCTGTTGGTGAAAGATGCCGATGGCCAGCTCACCGGTCTTCTGACGCTCAAGGACACCGAGCAGGCCGTGCTGAACCCCACCGCGTGCAAGGATGATCTGGGCCGGTTGCGCGTGGCGGCGGCGTCCACCGTGGGCGACGCAGGCTATGAACGCTCTGGCGAGCTGGTGGATGCCGGTGTCGATATGATCGTGATCGACACGGCCCATGGCCATTCCGAAGGCGTCGCGCTGGCCGTGGAGCGGGCCAAGAAACTGTCGAATGAAGTCCAGATCGTGGCGGGCAACGTGGCCACGGGGGAGGCGACGCGCACGCTCATTGGGGCAGGCGCTGACGCGGTCAAAGTGGGCATTGGCCCGGGCAGCATTTGCACCACGCGCATGGTGGCGGGTGTCGGGGTCCCACAGCTGACGGCGATCATGGATTGCGCCGCAGCAGCTGGTGACACTCCGGTGATTGCCGATGGTGGCATCAAGTTCTCGGGTGATTTCGCCAAAGCCATCGCGGCGGGCGCGTCTTGCGCGATGGTTGGGTCTATGCTGGCCGGAACGGACGAGTCCCCCGGAGAGGTCATCTTGTACCAGGGCCGCAGTTTTAAGGCATATCGCGGCATGGGCTCTCTGGGCGCGATGGCGCGGGGCAGTGCGGATCGGTACTTTCAGAAAGATGCCGCCAGCGACAAGCTGGTGCCGGAAGGCATTGAGGGGCAAGTGCCCTACAAGGGCAGCGCGGGCACTGTGCTGCATCAGTTGGTCGGTGGGTTGCGTGCGGCGATGGGCTATACCGGTTGCGCATCGGTCGATGAGATGCGCCAAAGCTGCGAGTTTGTGCGCATCACAGGCGCCGGCCTCAAGGAAAGCCATGTTCATGACGTGCAGATCACGCGCGAGAGCCCGAACTACCGGATTGGCTAGGCTTTTCAATATTTTCTACTCCGTCGTTTACGCGTTTACATGACGCCCGGCGCCCGCATTTCCGCAGCCATCGCTGTGCTGGATCAGGTGCTTTCTGGCATGGCGGCGGAACAGGCTTTGACCCGTTGGGCGCGGCAAGCGCGATATGCCGGGTCCAAAGACCGCGCAGCCGTCCGTGATCACGTGTTCCAAGCGCTGAGGTGCCGCAGGTCCTATGCGGCGTCGGGCGGCGGAACGGATGGCCGCGCCATCATGATCGGGGCCATTCGGGCGCAAGATGGCGACCCTGAGACGCTTTTTTCCGGTGAGGGCTATGCCCCTGCGCCCTTGAGCCCAGAAGAGCGCACCCGCGCACGGCCAGAGCTTTCTGACGCCGAGATGGCGGATTTGCCGGATTGGGTGTGGTCGGTGTTTCAAGAGGATTTGGGCCCTCGAGCCTTGGAGACGGCCACGGCGCAAAAGGCCCGCGCGCCGATCGCGCTGCGTGTCAATCAGAGCATGAATACAGTGCCGCAAGCCATTGAAATGCTGACCAAAGACGAAATCATAGCGGAAACCGTTCCCAGCTGTCCCACAGCGTTGCTCGTGCGCCAGGGTGAAAAAAAGATACGCAGTTCACAGGCCTATCAATCCGGCGCGGTGGAGCTTCAGGACGTGAGCAGTCAGGCGGCCATGGCGAGGGTGTCGATACCGCCTCATGCCAGGGTTTTGGACTATTGCGCCGGGGGCGGCGGCAAAACATTGGCCTTGGCGGCGAGGGTGCCTCTTGACCCGCATGTGCAGTTTTTCGCCCATGATAGCGATCCCTCCCGGATGAAGGATCTGCCGGTTCGGGCAAGCCGCGCAGGGGCAGATGTCAGGCGGCTTCACCCCCGGGATCTGTCAAAGTCCGCGCCCTTCGACGTGGTTTTATGCGATGTTCCATGTTCCGGCAGTGGCACCTGGCGGCGCAGCCCGGAAGCGAAATGGCAACTCACCCCGGAAAGACTGCAAACTCTTTTGAAAATTCAAAGAGATATCCTGCGCTGTGCCCGTGATCTGATACGGCCCGGTGGGCACTTAATTTACACGACCTGCTCTTGTCTCAGGCGCGAGAATGAAGCGCAGATAAGCCGGTTTTGCCAGGACTTCCCCGACATGTCGCTGTATGATCAGATGTCTTGGCCGGTGAGCGCGACAGGAGATGGTTTTTTCTTTGCCGCGCTCTCTCTTGACCCTTAATGCGGTGCGGCGTTCCGCCGAAAGCAAGACATCTCTTAATCAGAATTTAACGAATTTTGGCGCACTTTAAGCTGTCGGGCTGCACAGGCCATGGAGGCAGGGCGATAGTGGCTGATCAGGCTTTATCAAATCAGGGCAATTTTCTCGCGACCTTGGCATCTTGGCGTCCACGGACAAAGGCGATCCTTGGCGCGGCCATGCTGTTTGCTGCTGCGGCGGTTGTATCTTCAATCGCTTTTATCAAGCTCACCTTTCTGCTTGTCTCCGCCGTTTTGATCCTTGCGTCCATTGTCGCCTATTTTGGCCCGGCAACAATCGAACGGTGGCGTGACCAGGAACTGTCCAAGTTTGTCAGTGTGTTACGTCTGGATCCTTGCCCGGTCATCGTTGTTGGTCGGGATGACGTTGTCGTTTACGCGAACGCCTTTGCACATCAAGAGTTGGCCGTTGGCAAAGGAATGACGCTGTCGGATGCCCTCCTAAGCCTGATGGCCGATCCCGCTTCGGCGCTATCGGCGGTGAAGAACGCGTTCAGATTGCAAAAGAGTTTTACGCACAAAGTCAGCGTTTTGTCCGGCGATATTGACATTGATGTGGTGGCTCTCTCCCCACGTCTTGCAGCTATACGTTTCCATATGCGTGACGCGCCTTTGTTCGCCCAGCCTGGTGCGTTTGCCACGTTGACCCTCAATGAGGAACATGTGGTGCTTGAGGCCAGTCCGGAGGCGCGCGATCTCCTTGGGCCTTATGCCGATATGCTGGCCTTGCTTTGCCCGAACCCACCTCTGCGCGTGGGGGAAATCAACGATCTTCGGGGCGAAAACGGCCTGCTGAAGTGTTTTGTGCACGAACTTGAACCCAAGGCTGGCCTGGTCTCGAAGGGTCATCGAAAAATCGCAATCATTCCTGCGGGCGATGACAATCATCAGCACGCAGATGCCTGGTCAATGCTAGAAGAATTGCCCGTGGCGCTTTTGAAGATGTCTGCAGATGGCATTATTGAGCTCTCAAACCTGCCCTCGCGCGTATTGCTCGGTGTAGAAAGCGGTGCCGGTCGCAGACTGTCTGAGCTGGTGGAAGGGCCTGGGCGGCCCCTGTCGGATTGGCTTCGCGACGCCGTTGAAGGGCGCGGCTCCGCGCAACCTGAGATCTTGCAGATGCGTCGAAAAGACAAAGACGTGTTCGTGCAGGTGGCGCTCAATCCGGTGCGCGACGGCGGCAAAACCGTGCTCATCGCGGTGCTACAAGATGCCACCAAGCTCAAGTCGCTTGAACTGCAATTTGTTCAAAGCCAGAAAATGCAGGCCATCGGGCAGTTGGCGGGCGGTGTGGCCCATGACTTCAACAACCTTTTGACCGCGATATCAGGGCATTGTGACCTTCTCTTGCTGCGACATGGGGTCGATGACCCGACCTATCCGGATCTCATGCAAATCAGTCAGAACGCCAATCGCGCCGCCGCTCTTGTTGGGCAGCTTTTGGCCTATTCGCGCAAACAGATGCTGCGTCTTGAGATCATGTCACTGCGCGACATGCTCTCGGATGTGACGCATTTGCTGAACCGTCTGGTTGGAGAGAAGGTGCGGATGTCTCTCAATCACGACCCGGATTTGTGGTGCGTGCGGGCGGATAAGCGGCAATTGGAGCAAGTGCTCATGAACCTGGTTGTCAACGCCCGAGACGCCATGCCTCAGGGAGGCGAGGTTGTGATCCGCACGGAGAACTGTCTGCTGGAAACAGCGCTGAAACGTGACCGCGCCGAAGTTGCGCCTGGCCGCTATGTGGTCGTGAGCGTGGAAGATCAAGGCGTTGGCATTCCGCCGGATCTGCTCGGCAAGGTGTTTGAACCCTTCTACACGTCAAAAAAGCAGGGAGAGGGCACCGGGTTGGGTTTGTCCACGGCCTATGGAATCATAAAACAAACCGGTGGTTTCATTTTTGTCGACAGCACAGTGGGGCAGGGGTCACGCTTTCAGATTTATCTGCCGGCGCATACTGCGAAGGCCGAGGCCTTGGCCCCCAAGGTCACGTCGCTCGCGACATCCGAACCCGCCCATGGCGTGGTCATGCTGGTAGAAGACGAAGCCCCCGTCCGCGCCTTTGCCTGCCGAGCGCTCAAACTGAAAGGCTTTTCGGTGATTGAGGCGGCATCGGGGGAAGAGGCCATCTCTGTCCTCGCTGATGACGCGCTCCATGTGGACGTCATTGTCACAGACGTGGTCATGCCGGGCATGGATGGCCCGACATGGGTCCGCGAGGCGCTTGAGACCCGGCCGGATGTCCGGGTGATTTTCGTGTCAGGCTATGCCGCGGATTCCATAGAAGAGGTGGCCCTGCCAGGCCAGCCGTCGATCTTTCTGCCCAAGCCTTTCTCGCTCACGGATTTGGTCGACACGGTGCAAGCACAAATGCCCACCGTAGACGACATGAAAAGCGCCTGATGCACGGGATCTTGTGCGGCTAGGTCATCTGGCTGTCGGCTGTTGGCACCGATCCTGGAGGTAAATTCCCAAGCGATCGCGCTTTTCGGGCTTACCCCCCTAGCCAAACCTCCCTTGGCCCGGTAAGCCGCGCGAAAATGTCGGCCGGAGAGCAAGAATGGACCTGCGCAACATCGCGATTATCGCCCATGTGGACCACGGCAAAACCACTTTGGTGGATGAGTTGCTGCGCCAATCGGGAGCCTTTCGCGCCAACCAGGCCGTGGATGAACGCGCCATGGACAGCAATGATCTTGAGCGCGAACGCGGGATCACAATCCTTGCAAAAGCCACGTCTGTTGAATGGAAATCCACGCGCATCAACATTGTCGATACGCCTGGCCATGCAGATTTCGGCGGCGAAGTGGAACGGATTTTGAGCATGGTGGACGGGGTTGTCCTTTTGGTCGATGCCGCCGAAGGCCCGATGCCCCAGACGAAATTCGTAACCTCCAAGGCCCTGGCGCTTGGCCTGCGCCCGATCGTGGTGCTCAATAAAGTCGACAAGCCAGACGGCGAGCCTGACCGTGCCCTGGATGAGTGTTTCGATCTCTTTGCCGCGCTCGATGCCAATGAAGACCAGCTTGATTTTCCACACATGTATGCCTCGGGCCGATCCGGTTGGGCCGATCATGAGCTGGATGGCCCGCGCAAAGACCTCTCGGCGCTCTTCGATCTGATCGTCAATCACGTGCCAGCCCCGCGGCAGGTGGCGCAGGTGGATGAGGATTTCTCGATGCTCGCGGTCACCCTCGGCGCGGACCCGTTTGTAGGTCGCATCCTCACCGGGCGCATCGAAGCCGGTCGCATAAAAGTGGGCGCCACGGTGCAGGCGCTATCTCGCGTCGGACAAAAGATCGAGCAATTCCGCGTCACCCGCATCCAAGCCTTTCGCGGGC
Source organism: uncultured Roseovarius sp. (assembly GCA_937884705.1). Taxonomy (GTDB): domain Bacteria; phylum Pseudomonadota; class Alphaproteobacteria; order Rhodobacterales; family Rhodobacteraceae; genus Roseovarius. Next base: position 6,065 of record CAKZYL010000454.1, read on the forward strand.
TCACGATGCAGGATCTGACCGAGGCTGAAGCGGGCGACATCGTCACTTTGGCCGGTATGTCCAAAGCAACGGTCGCAGACACGATTTGCGCGCTCGCGGTAGAGACGCCTTTGGAAGCACAACCCATTGACCCACCAACAATTTCTGTCACCTTCGGTATCAATGACAGCCCCTATGCCGGGCGCGATGGCAAAAAGGTGCAATCCCGCGTCATCCGCGATCGGCTGATGAAAGAGGCGGAATCAAATGTCGCCATTCGCGTGACAGATACGCCCGGCGGTGAGGCGTTTGACGTGTCGGGCCGTGGTGAGCTGCAGATGGGGGTCCTCATTGAGAACATGCGCCGCGAAGGATTTGAGCTGTCTATCTCACGCCCGCAGGTTCTTTTGCGCGAGGGCGATGCCGGCGAGACGTTGGAGCCCATCGAAGAGGTCACTGTTGATGTCGATGACGACTATTCCGGGGCCGTTATCGAAAAACTGACTGGGACACGCAAAGGGGAAATGACGGAAATGAAGCCCGCCGGGTCGGGCAAAACCCGCATTGTCGCTCTTGTGCCGTCCCGTGGCCTGATCGGCTATCACGGCGAATTCCTGACTGATACGCGCGGTACGGGCGTGCTGAACCGCGTGTTCCACAGCTGGGCCGCTCACAAAGGGCCGATCCCTGGCCGCCGGGCAGGGGTGTTGATTTCCATGGAGCAGGGAGAGGCCGTGGCCTACGCGCTTTGGAACCTCGAAGAGCGCGGGCGCATGTTCATCGGGCCGCAGACGCCGATTTATCAGGGCATGATCATCGGCGAACACAGTCGTGACAACGACCTAGAGGTGAACCCGCTCAAGGGCAAAAAGCTCACCAATGTGCGCGCCTCAGGATCGGATGAAGCGGTGCGGCTGACCCCCCATGTGCAGTTCAGCCTGGAAGAAGCCATTGCCTATATCAATGACGATGAGCTTGTGGAAGTCACGCCGCATGCGTTGCGCCTGCGCAAGCGTTTCCTCGATCCGCATGAGCGCAAACGCCAGGCCAAAGCGAGCTGAGCACAGCCGCGCAAACAACAGATCAAGCCTGACGCGACTAATGTTTTTTGATCACTCGCTGATTTCGACAATCACCAGCTCACGGTCTGCAGCATTTTGCGCATGTGATAGCGCGGCCTGATACGCGTCCGAGCGATAGCAGGCTTCGGCCGCTTCTACAGAAGGAAAACGCGCCACCACATTGCGCGGCCGATCCGGGCCTTCCAATTGCACATAACGCCCGCCGCGGGCGATGAAGGCGCCGCCATGCTCTGCGATCGCGGGGCCCGCCAGTTTTGCATATCTGCCATAAGCCTCTTCATCCGTGACGCGGACATGAGCAATCCAAAGAGCTGGCATAGGGTTAATCCTCCGTAAATCCGTCAACCACGACAATGTCGCGTTCCGAGCTGGACAGCGCGATCGGTAGGATCCGCTGATAATCCTCTGACGCGTACCAGTCCAGAGCGGCTTGGCGGGTCTCAAACCGAATGATCACATGCCGGTCTGGCGAGCTGCCTTCGATCTGGGTTTGACCGCCGCCTTTGACCAGGAACGTGCCGCCCGCCTTTTCCGCGCACGCGACGGTTTGGTTGGCATAGATCTTGTAATCATCCGGGTCTGTCACCGTAATCCGAGCAATCACATAAGCTGGCATAGGTTTACCCCTGCAAGATCACTTGTTCCGCGGCTTCGATAGCGGCAGGTGCGTCTTCGACAGACCGTCCGCCGCCTTGCGCCATGTCCGGCCGCCCGCCGCCGCCTTTGCCGCCAAGAAGAGGCACAGCCGCCTTTACGAGATCCACGGCCGAGACCCGTCCCGTCAGATCCTCGGTCACGCCAGCGGCCACCGCGGCCTTGCCGCCTGCATCCGCGATCAGAAGGATCGCGCCCGATCCCATGCGAGATTTATGCGCGTCAATCAGCGGCGGCAGGTCTTTGCCAGAGACCCCAGTCAGCACCTGCGCCAAGAACGCCACGCCGTCCAGCTCTTTGGGGTTAACAGCATCGGAGGAGGGCCCGCCGGACATCGCCAAATCGCGGCGCAGCTGCGCGAGTTCGGCATTCATCGCTTTGCGTTCATCAAGAAGCGCCTTCACCCGCTCAGGAACGTCCGCGGCCTGCGCTTTCAAAGCGGAGGCTGTTTGTGACAGCAGGTTATCCTGTGCGGAGAGATAGTCAAACGCGGCCTGACCCGTGAGCGCCTCGATCCGCCTGACGCCGGAGCTGGACGCGGCATCGCCCAAGGTCACGAACACACCGATATCCCCGGTTTGCCGAACATGGGTGCCGCCGCAGAGCTCAAGAGAGTAGGTGCGACCACCCAACCCTTTGCCGGATCCGGCCTCATCGCCCATGGACACAACGCGCACTTCGTCGCCGTATTTTTCGCCAAAAAGCGCCTGCGCGCCGATGGCACGGGCGTCATCCGGTGTCATGATCCGGGTCTCAACAGTTGAGTTCTGACGGATATAGGCGTTCACTTCCGCCTCGACAGTGCGCAACTCTTCCAGGCTCAGCGCCTTGGAGTGGGAGAAATCAAAGCGCAACCGATCCGGTGCGTTGAGCGATCCGCGCTGCGCTACGTGATCCCCAAGCGCGCCGCGGAGCGCTTCATGCAGCAAATGCGTGGCGGAATGGTTGGCGCGGATCGCGGTGCGGCGCCCGTGATCCACGTCCAGCTTTGCCGCATCGCCGGTGGTCAGCGTGCCCTCGACGACCCTTGCTACGTGAATGAAGACGCCAGCGGCTTTGCGCGTGTCCGTGATCTCAGCGTGTGCGGTATCTGTCACAAGCGTGCCGGTGTCACCGACCTGGCCGCCTGATTCCGCATAGAACGGGGTCTGGTTCAGCACGATCTGCGCCGTGGTGCCCGTCGCGGCAGAGGTAACCTCTGAGCCGTCCTGCACGATCGCCAGGATCTGACCTTCGGCTGTTTCGGTGTCGTAGCCCAGGAAATCCGTAGTGCCGTGGGTCTCGGCGATGTCAAACCAGACGGTGGCATCCGTGGTCTCGCCCGATCCGGACCATGCCGCGCGCGCTTTGGCTTTTTGGGTGTCCATCGCTGCGTCAAATCCGGCCACATCGACCTCAAGGCCCTTTTCGCGCAAAGCGTCTTGGGTCAGGTCCAGGGGAAACCCGTAGGTGTCATAGAGCTTGAAGGCGGTTTCGCCGGGCAGGGCGGCGCCATCTTCGAGTGATGACAGCTCATCATCCAGAAGGGTCAGGCCGCGGTCCAGCGTCTGCTTGAAGCGCGTCTCTTCAAGCTTCAGCGTTTCTTCAATCAGCGCCTGCGCCTGGCCCAATTCGGGAAAAGCCTGGCCCATTTGTGCCACGAGGGCAGGCACCAGCCGGTGCATCACTGGATCTTTGGATCCCAAAAGATGCGCATGGCGCATGGCGCGTCGCATGATCCGGCGCAGCACATATCCGCGACCTTCATTCGACGGCATGACGCCGTCTGCCATCAGGAACGAGCTGGACCGTAAGTGATCCGCTATGACGCGATGATGCACATTGCCGGGCCCGTCTGGATCCTGATTTGTTGCGTTGGCTGAGGCCTCAATGAGGTGACGCATGAGATCGGTGTCGTAATTGTCATGCTTGCCCTGAAGCAGTGCAGCGATCCGTTCCAGCCCCATGCCGGTGTCGATCGATTGCATATCGAGATCGACCATGGAGCCATCTTCGAACCGCTCGTTTTGCATGAAAACGAGGTTCCAGATTTCGATGAAGCGGTCGCCATCCTCTTCCGGGCTGCCGGGAGGACCGCCCCAAATCTCAGGCCCATGATCGTAGAAAATCTCAGAAGACGGGCCGCAAGGGCCGGTGGGGCCCATCATCCAGAAATTGTCATCGGTGGGGATGCGGATGATTTTATCGTCGCTGCGCCCGGCAATCTTCTTCCAAAGATCAGCCGCCTCATCATCGGTGTGATAGACGGTTACCAGAAGCTTTGATTTGTCGAGCTCGAAATCCTCGGTCAGCAGTTCCCAGGCCTGCTTGATCGCGCGCTCCTTGAAGTAGTCACCAAAGCTGAAATTCCCCAGCATTTCAAAGAACGTATGGTGGCGCGCGGTGTAGCCTACATTGTCCAGATCATTGTGTTTGCCGCCCGCGCGGACGCATTTTTGCGACGTGGTGGCCCGGCTGTAATCGCGATGTTCGACGCCGGTGAAGAGGTTCTTGAACTGCACCATGCCTGAATTGACGAACATCAGCGTGGGGTCATTGCGCGGCACGAGAGGAGAGCTCGCCACGACCTCATGATCATTGCGGTCGAAGAAGTTCAGAAATGTGGAGCGTATCTCGTTGAGCGTAGGCATGGGACGGATCCGTTTTGGCCGGGCATGGTTGCGGGTGTTTTGGCGGTGTAACGGTGTGGACTTGCCGTGTCCACAGCCCACACAGCAGCCGGGATGCGTAAGGGGCGCGAATGACAAACGCCCACGCCATAGTGGCGCGGGCGCTGTTTCAGATCTTAGTTGTATCAGGCTTCGAGAATGTCGTCGCTGCCTTCGTCCTTCTCAGACTCCGTCGGCTCAAAGTCGAACTCAAGCCCGTGCGCGGCGCGGATCTTATCTTCGATGGTCAAAGCGACGGTTTGGTTGTCCTTCAGGAATTGCTTGGCGTTTTCTCGGCCCTGGCCAATGCGCTCGTCGCCGTAGCTGTACCAGCTGCCAGATTTCTCAACGACGCCCGCTTTCACGCCCAGATCAAGAAGCTCGCCCGTCTTTGAGATGCCTTCGCCATACATAATGTCGAACTCAACTTCCTTGAACGGAGGCGCCACCTTGTTCTTGACCACTTTGACGCGGGTGGCGTTGCCGACAATCTCATCACGGTCCTTGATCGCCCCTATGCGGCGGATATCGAGCCGCACAGAGCTGTAGAATTTCAATGCGTTACCGCCCGTTGTTGTCTCAGGGCTGCCGAACATGACGCCGATCTTCATGCGGATCTGGTTGATGAAAATCACGGTACATTTGGATTTGTTGATAGATCCGGTCAGCTTGCGCATGGCCTTGCTCATCAGACGTGCTTGTACGCCCACAGAGCTGTCGCCCATCTCGCCCTCCAATTCGGACTTGGGCGTCAGCGCCGCCACCGAATCGACGATGATCATGCTGACAGCACCCGAGCGCACCAGCGTATCCACGATCTCCAGGGATTGTTCGCCGGTGTCAGGCTGAGAGATCAGCAATTCATCCAGATCAACGCCCAGTTTGCGGGCATAGACCGGGTCAAGCGCGTGCTCTGCGTCCACGAACGCGCAAACACCGCCCTTTTTCTGTTCCTCGGCCACGCAATGCAGTGTCAGGGTCGTTTTGCCCGAGCTTTCGGGACCATAAATCTCAACAATACGGCCCTTTGGAACGCCACCAATGCCAAGTGCGATGTCCAGACCGAGCGACCCTGTCGATGTGGATTCGATATCCTCCACCGGGTTGTCGCCGCCCATTTTCATGATCGAACCCTTGCCAAACTGGCGCTCAATCTGGGCCAAAGCGCTGTCGAGCGCCTTTTGTTTGTCCGCCTTTGCTTTGTCGTTCATTTTCAGGAGATCTGCCGTTGCCATGTTTTGCCCTTCCTTATTCCACACCCTGTCCGGGGCGGCAATTGCTGCTTTCGTTCACCTCTTGTTCTTCACTTTTGAAGACAAAAAGAGAACATTTCAAGTTTAAACTGCGTGAACCTAGGTTTTTCTGGATATGGTTAAGGATGTGTTTAGAAGGGTAAAGAAAACCTCAAAAACACGAAGGCCGGGCACTATGTTGATGTTTCACAAGGCAAAATTGGTTTTTTTGGCTGTGCCCAAAACCGGTACAACGGCCTATGCCCAGGCCCTTGAACCGCTTGCCACGATGATCGTGCGCGACCCGCCAGAACTGAAACACGCGCCCGTTTATCGCTACAATCGCTTTTTCCGGCCCATGTTCGAGAAGTTCGTCGGTGAGGATCTGACCGTTGTCGCGGTGATGCGGGAACCCATTGATTGGCTTGGCAGCTGGTATCGGTATCGCAAGCGCCCTTTTTTGGACGGCCAACCCACCAGCACCCGCGACATGGATTTTGACCACTTCGTAGATGCCTATACCAAGGGTGACACGCCGGTTTTCGCCAATGTGGGTGAACAAGCCAGGTTCTTAAGGCCGCATCAGAATGGGACAAAAGTCACTCATGTGTTCCGGTATGAGGATCAGGCGGGCCTCACAGCGTTCCTGGAGGAGCGGCTGGACACAAAGATCGTCACGGAAAAAGTCAATGCGTCTCCGAAGGAAAACCTTGATTTATCAGAGGTGACCGAGGCGAAGCTCAGGCGAAAATACGCGACTGACTTCGACCTGTACAACAGTATTGAAGCGGGCGGTGCCTATACGCCGCCAGCTGCCTCGGGATAAAAGGTCGATCGCAGGTCTTTAGAACGGGATTTCGTCGTCATAGTCGCGAGACGGTGCAGGGGCCGGGCTGCCCTGGGACGGACCGCTGTCATATCCCATGCTGCCATAGCTGTCATTTTGGCCCCCGCCGCCGCCGCGCGAATCAAGCAGCGTCATGTTTCCGGTGTAGGGGCGCAAAACCACCTCCGTTGAATAGCGATCTTGGCCAGACTGATCTTGCCATTTGCGCGTCTCAAGCTGACCCTCGAGATAGACCTGCGAGCCTTTGCGCAGATATTGCTCCGCGATCCTGCCAACGGGTTCGTTGAAAATGGCCACGGAATGCCACTGCGTGCGCTCCTGCTGTTCGCCGGTGTTGCGATCTTTCCAACGTTCGGAGGTGGCGACGCGCAGATTGACCACTTTGCCGCCGTTCTGGAATGTCCGGGTTTCGGGATCAGCGCCAAGGCGTCCAATAAGGATGACTTTATTGATTGAACCGGCCATGTGCGTCTCCCTCAGATTCTGTCGATGCATCGTGGTTACACCATCGTAAACTGGTGAAGAAGGGATTAATGACTCCGCGGCATCTATGAGTGGGATGAAAACAGCGCAATTCGCCATAGGGTTCAAAAACAGTGGAACCTGATTGGAATTGCAGTATATTCCCGCGAGATCACTTTTGGGGGTGAGATTTGGTATGCTGCGTCTGACGTGTGTTTTGTTGGCTGTGACATTTGCTGCGCCTTTGCCTGCGCAGGCAGATCTTTTTGGCTCGAGCAACAAAAAGAAGATCTTTAAATCTCAGACATCCGTGCTTGATTCACGGTCGCGCACTACAACGTCGGTGTCGATTGACAAACAGTCTTTTATCACGCCCACCAAATGGGGCACCGCGCAGCCTTATGATGGGCGCTATAAGGGTGTTTATCTCGACATGGCGAAGTCTGCGGCGCTGCGCCATGGCATTCCGCAAGATCTGTTTTTGCGCTTGGTGCAGCAGGAAAGTAATTGGAATCCCAACGCCTTGTCCCACAAAGGGGCGATTGGATTGGCGCAACTTATGCCGGGCACGGCGGTGTTGCTGGGCGTGGATCCGCATGATCCTTATGAAAACCTTGATGGCGGTGCGCGATATCTGGCCAAGCAGTTCAAGACGTTCCGGTCGTGGCGCCTGGCTCTGGCGGCCTATAACGCCGGACCCAAGGCAGTGGAGCGTTATAACGGCGTACCGCCCTTTGACGAGACCCAGAATTACGTAAAGGTCATCTTGGGCAGCTGAGGCGCGTTTCCATTAAGCTTGATCTTACAAAACCGTCATTGCGCAGGTTGTAGTTTCGCAGTTGACTTTCGCAGATCCGTGGGCGTCTTACCGGTGTGTTGCAGCACAAATCGCGAAAAATAAGCCGCACTTTTGAACCCGAGCATGGCCGCAATCCGGTTGGCGGGGTGATCTGTCGTCTCAAGTAGATCACGCATGGCGTAAACAGTGCGCTTGGTCAAAAGCTCTGAGGCGGTCATGCCCGACGACGCCCGGCACGCGCGCGTCAGATGTGTTGGCGTCACACCAAGGGATTTCGCGAAATCGCCCATAGACTTGCCAGAGGTAAAATCCCTTTCAATCAAAGCCGCATACGCCATAGTCAGTCTTTGCGCGGCAGAGAGATCGAGGCGGTCGTCACGCTGATCGATGATGGCGCGTCGCAGCCACACGGTTAGCATGGCCGCATGGGCATTCATCGCTTCATCCATGAAGGGCCGTTTGCTTGACTGCTCGCGTTGCATGGTTTCAAGCAGGGTCGACAGCTCCCCCTGGGCCTGTGCATCACGCACGCGCAGGATCGTGGGTTGGTCGGGCATGAGAACCAGGCCTCGGCTGGGCACGAGGCACACGGTACCAAAGGTTTGCGCGCTCAGTTCGAGATGGATCATGGTGCCAGCCGGGATGCACAGGGCCGTGTGGACTGTGACCCCCCGTAAAACGCCATCGATCACCGCCCGCCCTTGGCCTCGAGTGATCCAGATGAGGGAATGGCTGTCGCGGCTATGGGGCAGTTCTGCGCGCCACGGTTCTTCGCCCAGCCATTTCTGAAGGCTCATGACCTCAGCATGATTTCCCATCAATCCCTCCTGTTCTCACAAACGCCGAGTTGCGATTTCGATAGGTTTGGCACAAAAATCGCATTTGGAAAGGGGTGAATGTCAGATTTTCTATAGTTTCGGCGCATAAACGCCCATCCAGCCCGTCATCCGGGCCCGAAACCAGCTGCGCTGGCGTTTTGCGTATTGGCGTGTGGCGATCGTGGCGCGGTCGCGCGCCTCACCTTGATCCAAAGTGCCGCTCACAACCTCGATCAGCTCTGACGCGCCGATTGCTTTGCTGGAGGGATGATCTGGCGACCAGGTCGGCAAATTCGCCCGAGCTTCATCCAGCGCGCCGTCCTCTAGCATCTGATCAAAGCGCGCTTCAATGCGCGGGGTCAGCCATGCTTTGGGAGCATCTATCACCAACGCCGTCGCATGGCTCAGGGGCAGAATCGGCTGAGCTGTGTTGTCCTGCCAATGGGCGAGGCCATGCCCCGTGGTCTGCAAAACCTCCCAGGCGCGCTGCACCCGCATGGGGTTTTGCGTATCAAGTCGGGTGCGTGTGTCCTCATCCAATTCAGCGACCATATCTGCCAGATCGCCCGCGTCTAAACGCGCTTTGGCGATGGCGCGTATCCTCGCAGGCGTGTCGGGGATGTCTGCGAGGCCCGTTGTCAACGCAGCGAAGTAAAGCCCTGTTCCACCGACCAAAACTGGGGCAGGGGACAGCGACAAAAGCGGGGCAACCTCGCGCAACCAGGTTCCGACAGAGTAGGGTTGATCGCCAGCCACGTGGCCATAGAGCATATGTCTTGCGGCCGCCTCATCCGCAGCGGAGGGCCGAGCCGTCAGGACGCGCCAGTTTTCGTAAACCTGGATCGCGTCAGCGTTGATCACGGCCCGGCCATCAGCTTGTGCGATCTGCAACGCCAACGAGGATTTGCCCGAGGCGGTCGGCCCCGCGATGAGAACCGGCCGCGCCAGATCGGCTGAACACTGCGAAAGGATGTCATCTGCCAGCATTCTAGTGATCGGGCCTCATGATCCGCGCGCGCCCCATATCAGCGCATTTTTGCCCAGATCGGCAAAGGCAGCACGCTGTTTTACAAAGTCCACATGATAGCCGTTGAACCAAGCGCTTTAGGTCATTGAACATTGCGCGTTTTTCCGACATTTTGCCGCCAATTGCCAGCTTGGCCAGAATGAGAGACGACCCGATGCAGGACGACGATCCCCACTCCACGAAGTTTCGCCGGGTCATGTTGAAAATATCAGGCGAGGCGCTGATGGGGGATCAGGGGTTTGGGCTCAACCCGCCAACGGTGGAACGGATCGCAAACGAAGTGAAGTCAGTGTACGATCTGGGTGTTCAGGTCTGCATGGTGATCGGTGGCGGCAACATTTTCCGCGGTTTGCAAGGCTCCGCTCAGGGGATGGAGCGCACAACGGCCGACTACATGGGGATGCTGGCCACCGTGATGAATGCGCTGGCCATGCAAAGCGCATTGGAGCAACTGGGCGTCTACTGTCGGGTGATCACGGCCATTCGCATGGATGAGGTGGCTGAGCCCTACATTCGGCGTCGCGCGGTGCGCCACTTGGAAAAAGACCGGGTGTGCATTTTCGCGGCGGGTACCGGTAACCCCTATTTTACCACCGATACCGCAGCCACCCTTCGGGCCTCTGAAATGGCGTGCGAAGCGATTTTCAAGGGCACCAAGGTGGACGGCGTCTATGACAAAGACCCTATAAAAGAGCCCGACGCCACACGGTTTGACCGCATCACCTATGACGACGTGCTGAGCAAACACCTCAAGGTCATGGATGCCAGCGCCATCGCGTTGGCGCGCGACAACAATCTGCCGATCATTGTGTTTTCTCTGGATGAGCCAGGCGGATTTCGGTCGATTCTTTCAGGAACTGGCACATATACAACCGTTCACAGCTGACGCTTGAATACATAAAAAAGAGGATAAAATCCCATGTCTGACGAGTTTGAGCTGGACACTGACGATTTGGAGCGCCGCATGGATGGGGCCATCGCTTCTTTGCGGACGGAATTTTCTTCTTTGCGCACGGGCCGCGCCTCCGCCTCGATGCTGGAGCCGGTGATGGTCGATGCTTACGGCGCGCTCACACCGATCAATCAGGTCGGCACGGTCAACGTGCCAGAGCCCCGCATGGTCACTGTAAATGTGTGGGATAAGTCATTGGTTGGGAAAGTTGAAAAGGCGATCCGTGAAAGCGGACTGGGCATCAATCCACAACTCAACGGCACGATCATCATGCTGCCAATCCCCGAGCTCAATGAGGAACGCCGGCGAGAACTTACCAAGGTGGCGTCACAATATGCAGAGAATGCCCGCGTGGCCATTCGCAATGTGCGGCGCGGCGCCATGGATCAAATAAAAAAGGCAAAAACCGACGGTATGTCTGAAGATGACCAGAAATTCTGGGAATCTGAGGTTCAAGAGATGACGGATCGCTTTGTGTCGCATATAGATGAGGCGCTCGAGGTAAAGCAGTCAGAAATAATGCAGGTTTAACATGCTCCTTGCCAATACTCCCGAAACCGGGGGCCGTGTGAACGGGCCTCGTCACGTCGCGATCATCATGGATGGAAACGGCCGGTGGGCCGTCGCGCGCGGACGCCCGCGGCTGTTTGGCCATCATTCCGGTGCACGGCGTGTGCGCGAGATCGTGACCTCTTGCCCCGATCTGGGCGTGAAGTACGTGACGATCTTTGCGTTCTCCACGGAAAACTGGAAACGCACCCAAAGCGAAGTGGCGGGTCTTATGAGCCTGTTTCGCCGCTATATCATGAAAGAAATGCAGGCGTTCGTAAAAGAAAACGTGCGCGTGCGGTTCATCGGGGATCGCTTGAAGCTTGACGATAAACTGCGCGGTCTGATGGACGAAGCCGAAGAGATGACACAGCAGTGCACGGGCACCAACTTGACAATTGCGCTCAACTACGGTGGGCGGGATGAGGTGTCCCGCGCGGCAAAACGCCTGGCTACGGATGTGGCATCCGGCCGCTTGTCGCCTGATGCCATAGATGAAGAAACGCTGCCAAAGTACTTGGACACCTACTTTTTACCGGACCCTGATCTTGTGATTCGAACCTCTGGTGAAGCGCGCATTTCTAACTTCCTGCTCTGGCAGTCCGCCTATGCGGAATACGAGTTCATCGACACGCTCTGGCCGGACTTCACCCCGGATGTGTTTGCGGAACTCATTTGGAATTACGGGGCGCGCGATCGTCGATATGGCGCCGTAACGGCGTGACACCCCCATGACGCAGGGGCCCAATTGGCAAGACCTTCTGCCACGCGTGGTCTCAGCCATCGTGCTTATCGTGGCAGGCGCGATTGAGATTTATTTCGGTGGCTGGCTTTTTTTGATCACTGTCTGCGCTGTGTGCGGCGTTATGGTTTGGGAAGCGGGCCGGATGTTCGGCGCGCCGCGTCCTCGAGCAGACGGATTATTGGCGGGATCCGCGCTCTTCGTGTCGATCCTCGCGCCTCCACCGCTCATTTTTTTGATGGTTTTGGCGTCGGCCTTTGTCACCGTCACCCGCGCGGCACGTGACAAGCGCGTGTTCTTTGCGTTCTACGTCTGGATCATGATCGCGTGCTATACACTTGTTTTGCTTCGAGATTTGGGTGGATTTAGCTGGTTTTTGTGGGCCATCGCCGTGATTGCTGCCACCGATATTGGCGGATACTTTGCCGGACGTCTGATCGGGGGGCCAAAATTCTGGCCGGCTATCAGCCCCAAAAAAACATGGTCTGGTACCGTCGCAGGCTGGGTGATAGCGGCGGGCGTTGGGGGTCTTATGATGGCGCATCTTGATGTGGGCGCACAGCTTATTGCCGCGTCTGTTCTAGTGAGCTTTGCTGCGCAAATTGGCGATATTGCCGAAAGTGCCGTCAAGCGGCGGGCGGGCGTCAAGGACAGCTCAAGCCTGATCCCAGGCCATGGTGGCGTGCTTGATCGATTTGACGGCGTGATGGGCGGAGGCTTTTTCGCGCTTGGGTTTTGGGCCGCGCTCGGCCCGGCCATTTGAGGATAAATGGCGGGACTCTGAGAATTCCGGCCTATCTGACAGTTGAAAGACGCGTCAGGAAAGGGCACATCCCTGCAAACGCGTGAGACAGGAGCAAAACGTGGAATCCATTGCTTTTATCCCCCAGGTCGGAGGCCTCTTTCTGACACTGGTGGCGTTTGTGATTGCCCTGTCGGTCATTGTCGCGATCCATGAATACGGTCACTACATTGTCGGCCGGTGGTGCGGTATCAAAGCAGAGGTCTTTTCCCTTGGCTTTGGGCCGGTGCTTTTTTCCCGTGTCGATAAACATGGAACGCAGTGGCAGGTGGCGGCCTTGCCGTTTGGTGGATACGTAAAGTTTCTGGGCGATGCCAATGCCGCAAGCGGTACGGCGGCGGAAACCTATGATGAGATCCCCCAACATGTGAAACGCCAAACCATGCTTGGCGCGCCGCTCTGGGCGAGAACGGCGACCGTGGCAGCGGGCCCTGTCTTCAACTTTATTCTATCAGTTGTCGTCTTTGCGGCCGTGATGATGATCCAGGGCCGGGCGATCGAGCCACTTGCCGTGGGAGAGCTGAAGCCTTTGCCGTTTGAGGGTGTCACAATCCAACCCGATGATCAGCTGATTTCCATCAATGGTGATGCGGTGCCTGCGAGGGACGGGGATGACCCGGATGCGTTTCAGGATTTCATAAACGCGCTGCCTTATGAGGCGACCCTTGACTACGAGGTCAACCGAAACGGCGAAGTAACGGTGGTGCAGGGGCCTTTCCCAATGCCGGCTCTGATCACGCAGCTTGCCCCGCAATCGGCGGCCTTTGACATTGATCTGCGGCAAGGTGACGTGATCGTCGCCGTAGAAGGCGCGCCGATTGTGGCCTTCGAGCAGCTCAAACAAGTGGTGGAGACATCTGATGGGCGTGTGCTTGAGTTGGACGTGTGGCGGAACGGCGAAATATTGCAATTCGCGCTCGCGCCCCGCCGCGTAGACGAACCGCAACCAGAGGGTGGGTTCAAAACCCAATGGCGCATTGGGATTTCCGGCGGTTTGGCGTTTGAGCCGGCTACCGAAGCACTGGGTCTGGTCACAGCTGTCAGCGACGGTGGCACCCAGGTCTGGCGGGTGATTTCAAGCTCACTTTCCGGGCTTTACCATATGATCACAGGCGCCATCAGCAGCTGCAACATGTCCGGACCCATCGGGATCGCCGAGGTCTCGGGCGCGATGGCCAGCCAAGGCGTCGACAACTTCATCTGGTTCATTGCCGTTTTGTCGACGGCGGTGGGTTTGTTGAACCTGTTTCCGATCCCTGTTTTGGACGGAGGCCATTTGGTTTTCTACGCATATGAGGCGGTTACCGGTCGCAAACCAAGTGATCAGATCCTGCGCATCCTTATGACGGTCGGCCTCGTGCTGATCCTGAGCGTTATGGCATTTGCCGTGTTCAATGATATCTTCTGCCCCTAAGGGCGCGATCCAAAAAGGGTGCTGGGGCGTAGGTTTCAAACTTTCGCCACATTTGGGTCACCATTTTCGCCGCAATTTTCGCATCTATCTGATGCCATAATTGTAGGTGGACATCATGCAACACATTGCAAACGGATATCGCGGTCTGTCACTTTTGGTGGACGTAAATTGGGATCGCCTTGTCTATCTGGGCACGATCGCTCTTGCGCTTGCCGCGGGCGCCTTCGTCGGTTCGCTCTAAGTGGCGCTCTACGCACAGTTGTGACGCTTTAATTTGATCTGTTACTCTGCGGCCACGCCCTAGGTATCAACCGTGAGACAGGCACAAAATATGCCATCGGAACTTTGACAAGCCATGCCTAAAAGGGTAGGAGGCTAGTACAGGGCTATCTGACTGGGTAAATAAAATGAAAACGAATATCGTCGGGCGAGCAGTGCGCCAAAGACGGGCTTCCCAAGGCGACTTTCTGAGACGACTAATTGTAATTTTTTCGTTGGTTTTGGCCACGATTTTTGTGTCGAAACCGGCGGACGCTCAGAGCTTTCGTTTTACGTCGCTCACGATCGAGGGCAACCAAAGAATAGCCACTGAAACCATCATCACTTTGGCCGATATTGCCCGCGGTGAAACCGTGACCGCCGGACAGCTCAATGCCGCGTCGCAACGCATTCAAGACAGCGGTTTTTTTGAAGAGGTTGAGGTGATCCCCCAGGGCAGCCAGCTTCTGATCCAGGTGAAAGAATTCCCGACGATCAATAGGATCGCATTTGAGGGCAATAAGAAGATCAAAGACGAAGACCTGGTGACCATCGTTCAAAGTCGCGCGCGACAAGTCTTTAGCCCAAGCAGGGCAGAAAGCGACGCGGCTGAGATTTCACGAGCGTATGTGCAAACCGGCCGCGTCGCGGCACGGGTGACGCCGAAAATCATCCGCCGGTCCGACAATCGCGTCGACCTGGTGTTTGAGATTTTTGAAGGTCGCGGCATCGAAATTCAGCGCGTGAGCTTTGTCGGCAACCAAGCGTATTCGGATCGTCGTTTGCGACGCGTTGTGGAAAGCAAGCAGGCGGGCCTCTTGCGCGCGATCATTGCTCGAGACACGTTTGTCGAAGATCGTCTTTCCTTTGACGAGCAAGTGCTGACCGATTTCTACTTCTCTCGTGGTTACGTTGATTTCCGGGTCACCGGAACGAATGCCGAGATCGCCCGTGAGCGGGATGCGTATTTCGTCACCTTCAACATCCAAGAAGGTCAGCAGTTCCGTTTTGGCGAGATCACCACGACAAGTGAGCTGCCCGAAGCTGTTGCAGCCGAATACCAAAGTGTTTTGCGGATCCGGCCTGGTGTTGTGTACTCGCCGACCCTCGTTGAGAACTCGATCGCCCGCATGGAGCGCCTTGGCATTGCTAACGGCGTCGATTTCATGCGCGTTGAACCCCGTATAACGCGGGACGACCGCAATCTCGAACTCGACATTGAATTCGTTCTGGTGCGTGGCCCGCGCGTGTTTATCGAGCGCATCGACATCCAGGGCAACACCACAACACTGGATCGCGTGATCCGGCGTCAATTTGATGTGGTCGAAGGCGATCCGTTCAATCCACGCCAGATCAGAGAGTCGGCGGAGCGCATCCGTGCGCTTGGCTACTTCTCGGAATCAGACGTGGATGCGCGCGAAGGATCTCGCCCCGATCAGGTCGTGGTGGACGTGGACGTGGAAGAGACGACGACGGGCTCACTGACATTTGGCGGTAGCTTCTCATCCGATGATGGTCTCGGGATCAGCGTTGGCCTCAGAGAGCGTAACTTCCTGGGCCGTGGTCAGCAGATCGGGTTCAACATCGCTGCATCGGCGGATAGGGCAAACTTTAACTTCAACTTCGTTGAGCCAGCGTTCCTTGGCAGGGACGTGGCGTTTAGCTTCGCCACCTCGTTGCTGTCCACGGATTCAGACAACTCGCTCTTCGATACGGAGACGGGGACGTTCCGGCCTGGTTTGACTTTCCCGATCAGCGAGAAATCGCGCGTGTCGCTCTACTACAACGCACGCTACGCCGAGATGGACAACTATGTCGGTGTCTCCCCAACCTTGGCGGCGGAAGTCGCTCGTGGTGCTGAATGGTCGAGCGGCGTTGGGATCGGCTTCCGTTACGATACTCGCCGGATTGGCCTCAACCCGAATGCCGGGGTTCTGCTGGAAACAGATATTGAATTTGCTGGGATTGGTGGCGATCAAGACTTCATCCGTGGAACGGCGCGCCTTGTGGGCGAGCGCCAGATCCTGAATGAAGAGATCACGATCCGCGGCATCCTGGAATACGGTGCGATCCACTACAATAGCAGCTTTGGCAGCCGTCAGGTTGACCGTTTCTCGCAAAAGGTCATCCGGGGATTTGATCCCAATGGGATCGGTCCGGTGCAGAACGGGGAATTCCTGGGCGGCAATCTCTACGCCGCTGCGAAGTTCGAAGCCGAGTTCCCTCTGGGCCTGCCCAGTGAATTTGGGATCACAGGCGGTGCGTTCTATGACATCGGTTCGATCTGGAATGTGGATACACTTGGCCCCGCGCAATCTGTCGGCTTTGAGCCGCGCCACGTGATTGGCGTCTCGCTCTTCTGGGAGTCTCCTTTTGGACCGCTGCGCATGGACTTCTCCAACGCGCTCAAGAAAGAGCCCGGTGACATTGAGCGCGAGTTTGACTTCTCAGTTCGCACGGATTTCTGACGATGAAGACAGGGCGCGCCATCTTGGCCGCCGCCCTGTTTTGTTTGGGCAGCGCGCCAACCTTGGCGGTGTCGCAAAATGTCGGCATTCTGCAGTCCGAAATTCTTGTGGTGGATCCCGAGCGTCTCTTTGAGGACAGCGATTTGGGCCGCAAGATGCTCTCTGAGTATCAGGCTGAGCGGGAAACGCTGGCGGCAGAGAACCAGGAGCTTGCAGCGGAGCTGGAAGCGGAAGAACAACGACTGACCGATATTCGAGCGGAGACCAGTCCGGAAGATTTTCGCGAACTGGCTGACGCGTTTGACGCGCGGGTGCAACAGATCCGCGCGGACAGCGAACGCCGTGTCCGCGACTTGGAGCGCAAGAGGGAGCGTATGCCCGTCGAGTTCTTGAACCAGGTTGATGAAATCATCTTGGACATCATGCGGGCGTCGGGCGGCGTTGTTTTGCTGGATCAGCGCAGTGTGATCCTGCGCGCCGAAGCCGTCGACATAACCGACCGGGCGATCGCGCGCATCAATCAAGAACTTGGCGGCGACGCCGATCTGCAGGACGAATAGCACGCGGCCCAAACGCTTGCCCCAAAGAGCAGGGCTTGATAGGGACTGTCGGCCAAACACGAGGACTTCACCACCATGACAGATGCGCTGCAATCCGCGGATATTCACATGATCCAGCGGCTTATACCGCATCGGTATCCGTTTCTGCTGGTGGATAAGGTGGTCGATATTGACGGCTTCCAAACCGCGCGGGGCATCAAGAATGTCACGATGAACGAGCCGCATTTTCAGGGCCATTTTCCAACCAGACCGATCATGCCGGGCGTGACGATCGCTGAGGCGATGGCGCAGACGGCGGCCGTGATGGTGGGCATGGCGCTTGGCATGCAGGACAAAAACCTGCTCGTCTATTTCATGGCCATCGAGAGCTGTAAGTTCCGCCGCATGGTGGTGCCTGGTGACACGCTGGAGATGCATGTGGAGACGCTTCGCGGCAAACCCGGCGGCAAGGTGTGGAAATTCAAAGGCCGCGCCCAGGTGGGCGATGAGGTGGCCTGTGAAGCCGAGTTTACGGCGATGCTGGATCTCACGGGGGAAAAGTCTGGATGACCGGCGGGGCAACGCAGATCCATCCAAACGCGCTGGTAGAGCCCGGCGCGGAGCTGGGCGAGGGCGTGCAGATTGGCCCGTTTTGCCATGTGGGCCCCAGTGTAAAGCTGGGCGATGGCGTGCGGCTCAAATCCCATGTGGTGGTGACGGGCCGCACAGAGGTGGGGGAAGAGACCGAGATTTTCCCATTTTCCTGCATCGGTGAGATCCCGCAGGATTTGAAATTCAAGGGTGAGGCGTCTGAGCTCCGGATTGGCGCGCGCAACCGCATTCGTGAACACGTGACCATGAACACGGGCACCGAAGGCGGCGGCGGCATTACCCGTGTTGGCGACGATGGGCTATTCATGGCGGGCTGCCATGTGGCCCATGACTGCATGGTGGGCAATCGCGTGATCATCGTGAACAATGCCGCCCTCGCGGGCCACTGCGTGATCGAAGATGACGTGATCATTGGCGGGCTCAGTGGCGTGCACCAATGGGTGCGTATCGGACGCGGCGCCATCATCGGTGCCGTCACGATGGTCACCAATGATGTGATCCCCCATGGGCTGGTGCAGGCGCCGCGCGGTGAGCTTGACGGCCTCAACCTGATTGGATTGAAGCGCCGGGGCGTGGCGCGGTCCGACATCACCGCGCTTCGGGCCGCGTTTCAGATGCTGGCCCAGGGTGAGGGCACGTTTCAGGACCGGGCGCGCCGCTTGGGCGAAGAGACCGAAAGCGACTACGTGCGCCAGATCGTGGACTTCGTGAGCGGGGCCACGGATCGATCTTTCCTGACGCCCGGATCAAGTGGCTGACCATGACGGGGCGTCTGGCCATAATTGCCTGCGCCGGGGATCTGCCGGTTCTCCTTCATGAGCACGTGCCCGACGCTATGGTCGTGACATTTGCGGGCATAGAGAGCGCGTTAGGGCCGGTTTCGCAGCGCCACAGCCTGGAAAAAATCGGCACGCTTTTTGCCGCGATGACGGCCGAGGGCGTCAGGGAGGTCATTTTTGCAGGCGCGCTGACCCGCCCCGCGTTGAACCCCGCAGAATTTGACCAGGCAATGATCGCGATTGCACCGCGTTTGATGGCGGCCATGTCGCTTGGAGATGACGGGTTGTTGCGCACGGTGATCGATGTCTTCGAAGAGCAGGGCTTCATCGTCCGAGGCGTGCTTGATGTGCGGCCGGATCTGGTTGCCAGCGCTGAGCTGGCGATTGGGCCGGACCCAACCCCATCGGAAGAGAAGGATATCGCCAGGGCCACGGAAATCCTCAAGCAACTGGCGCCCATTGATGTGGGCCAGGGCTGCGCTGTGGCGGGTGGGCAGTGTCTTGGCATTGAGACGGTGCAGGGCACCGATGCGGTTTTGGGGTTCGTGGCGCAAACGCCTGCGCAGTATCGCCAGGGCGGTCTAAGGGGCGTCTATGTCAAGGCAACGAAGACCGGGCAGGATCTGCGCATGGATATGCCTGTCATCGGGCCAGACACCATCAATGCTGTGGCCAAGGCGGGGCTGGCCGGGATGGTGGTCGAAGCGGGTCGCGTGCTGATCATCGATCGTGAGGCGACGGTGGCGGCGGCGCAAAGCGCTGAGATTTTCTTGTGCGCCCGGGCCTTCTAGATGCGGGTGTTTTTGATCGCAGGTGAGGCCTCTGGCGATCGACTGGGCGCGGCCCTCATGGCAGGTTTGAAAAGCCTGACGGACGTGACGTTTTCCGGAATTGGTGGCCCTCTGATGCAGAGCGAAGGCATGTCCTCGCTGTTTCCGATGGATGAGCTGAGTGTCGTGGGCATTGCGGAAATTTTGCCCAAATACATGCACTTGCGGCGCCGCCTTGATCAAACGGTGGCAGCCGTTTTGGCAGAGCAGCCGGACGTTTTGATCACGATCGACAGCCCGGAGTTCAGCCTGCGCGTGGCGCGCAAAGTCAAGGCCGCAAGCCGTATCCGCACGGTGCACTATGTGGCGCCGTCTGTCTGGGCGTGGCGGCCAAAGCGGGCCAAAAAGCTGCCGGGCGTCGTAGATCAGGTCTTGGCGCTTTTGCCGTTTGAGCCGCCCTTGATCGAATCCGAAGGTGTGGCCTGCGATTTCGTGGGACATCCTGTGGTGACAGAGCCTGTGGCCAGCGCGGATCAGGTCGCTGATTTCAAAGCGCGATACGGTTTGGGCACAGACCCCGTTTTGTTGGTGCTGCCAGGGTCCCGTGGCGGTGAGGTGGCACGGCTCGGCCCACGTTTCGGAGCCGCTCTCACAGATATCTGCGCCAGCCGGCCGGATCTGCGTCTGATCGTGCCGACTACGGGGCCAAGGGCGCCTCAGGTGCGTGATTTGGTGGCCGATTGGCCAGGACAGCCCATTGTGATCGCCCCAGATGACCTGAGCCCTGCCGCCTATACCCGTAATAATATGTGTGCTTTTGCTGCCGCAGACCGCGCCTTGGCGGCATCTGGTACGGTGTCGCTTGAGCTGGCAGCCGCGGATACGCCGATGCTGATTGCCTATGATACCAGTTGGCTCTCGCGCGTGATTATCTCTCGTATGCTGATCGTTGATACGCTGACACTGGTCAATTTGGTGTCTGACACCCGCGCTGTTCCGGAACTTCTGGGGGTCGATTGCACGCCAGAGAAGATCGCGCCAGCAGCGCTCGATCTTCTGGACGATGCCGGCGCTCAGTCGGCAGCCATGCACCTCACCATGGACCGCTTAGGCCGGGGTGGAGATGCACCGGGCCTGCGTGCGGCCAAGGCGGTCTTGGCGCGGCTTTAGAGCTTGCGTACTTTGACTTGCGTGATCCGGTTGTCAGATTTCTCTGTGATTTCAAATCTAAAGCCATGGAAGTTAAACAGCTGCGCCACGTCCGGAATGATCTGCGCTTCGTGAATGACGAGGCCTGCAACGGTATTGGCCTCATCATCGGGCAGCGACCAATCCATCACGCGGTTGAGATCCCGGATTGTCATCGCCCCTTCGACGAGGAAGTGCCCATCCTCGGTTTTTTCAATTTGATCGTCAGCGGCTTCGTCAAATTCATCCGCGATCTCGCCCACGATCTCTTCGAGAATGTCTTCCAGCGTGATCAACCCTTCGAGCGCGCCATATTCATCAACGACCAG
>CAKZYL010000455.1 GCA_937884705.1 uncultured Roseovarius sp.
GGTGTGCCCTGCCGGGTTGAACATCTGCACTCGCTGCCCAATGAGCCATTGCGGGATAAGATCGGACATCTCAATGATTGGGGACAAGTGCCGGTCTTGCAGCTGCCCGATGGGTCCGTGATGACTGAACTGGCCGCGATCATGTCTCATCTGACAGCGGAAGAGACTGGCTTTCGAGACGGGCCGCATCTGTGGGTGGATGACCAAGCGACGTTTCTGCGCTGGTCCGTGTTTTTATGTGTGAACGTCTATGAAGGCATCCTGCGCCAGACTTATCCGCAACGGTTCTGCGGGCTGTCCGGCATCGCAGGTGAGCCCCAAGAGACGGGATCAGACGCGTGGCTTTTGGCCAACATCTCGCAGGCTGCAGACGAACGCACGCATGCCGCCTTGGTCTCTTTGGACCAGGCCACCAATCAGCATGAGTTTTTGTTGGGCAATCAGATGTCTGCCTGTGATGTGATCCTCGCGATGCTCTATGCATGGCACAATCAGCGTCCAGATTTGAAACGGTTCACATGGATCACCAGCCAGGTGGCGACACACCCGATTGTCCGCCCTGTCTGGAAGGCGCATTTCGATATGCGTCTCGACGTCAAATGGCATGAGCTTTGATCGACGCGCGTCAGAATTTTAAAAATTCTGCGTCAGAAAATTTCAATTTTCTGGACCATTTTCTTCCAAGAAAATGGCTGGTCCTGGATCTCCTTTTGCACTTTGGATTGACAGCTTTCGCTCTGTGATCCACAGATATGCGTGATGGTTCCCGCGCACAGCGATAACGGGATCAAAAGGGAACACGGTCAGGTGTAGCCAAAAGGCGCCAAAGCCGTGACTGCCCCCGCAACTGTAGGCGGAGAGCGACGCTGCAATCACCACTGGCCTCAACGGGTCGGGAAGGGCAGCCAAGCATCGACCCGCAAGTCAGGAGACCTGCCATCATCTGTTCCAACCACCCAAGGCGGGGCGCCTTGGAAGGAGGCGATATGGCACGGCATCCGTGTGTTTTGAGACATGCCACCTTCGATCTGCGCTTGCACCCAAGCGAGGATCGACATGGATGTGGCAACTGACCCTAGCCCGCCTTATCTGAGCGTGCGCAATCTGTCCTTCCGGACAGCGAGCCAGCAAGTGCTCTTGCAGGATGTGTCCTTTGACCTCCCGAAAGCATCTGTTCTGGCGATTGCAGGGCCCAATGGCGCGGGGAAGACGACGCTTCTGAACCTTCTTTCGGGCATGGAAGAGGTCACGCAGGGCGAGGTTACGATAAACGGTGCCTCCTTGCGAACCATGCCCATGGATGTGCGGGCGCATAAAATCGCCGTGGTCGCGCAACATGCCGCCCCCGATCACCGGCTCAGCGTGCAGGATTATGTGGCCATGGGGCAAATGCCCATCTGGTCGGATCATGCCATGACCGACCATGCCCAGGCCCTGCAAGAGGTGCTAGAGATCACACAGCTTGATCACCTCTCTGCAAAAACCATCGCGCAGCTGTCAGGGGGCGAACTGCAACGCGCCCATATCGCCCGCGCTCTGGTGCAGCGTCCAGAGCTTCTCTTTCTGGACGAGCCGACCAATCACCTCGACCCGGACGCCAAGGGGCGCATGCTCTCGCTGATCTGCGGGCTCGGTATCACCGTGGTGATGGTGCTGCATGATCTCGTGCTGATCCCGGAATTCGCCACCCATGTGGCGCTGATGAAAGACGCGCGCCTGATGGCTTTTGGCCCCGTGGGTGAGGTGCAAACCCCACAATCCATCGCAGACGCGTTTGGCGTCATCTACCGTCTGCTGCCCCATGAAGGCCGGGTGATCCCCGCCCTCGACATACGAAAAACACCTGAACGAAAAGGACAGTCTTTATGAAACAGATTTGGACAGCGGCCATCCTGGCCTCCCTCGCCTCCGCCGCCGCGGCAGAGGTGACCGTCGACAATTGCGGCACGCCTTTGACATTTGATGCCACGCCAGAGCGGCTCATCGTGCATGACATGAACATGACCGAGATGGCCTTTGCCCTTGGCCTGCAGGACAAGATCGTAGGCCTCACAGGCATCACCGGGTGGTACAAGACAAGCCCCACCTTTGATGAGGCGCGTGGCGACATCCCGGAACTGGCCCCGAAGTACCCGACCGTGGAGAACCTTCTCGCCGCAGAACCCGACATGTTCTTTGCCGGATGGTACTATGGCATGCGCCCGGGCGGTGAGGTCACGCCAGACACGTTGGAGCCCTTTGGCATCAAGACCATGGTCCTGACGGAAAGCTGCGTACACCAGCATGAGGGGCGGCCAGAAGCCAGCATGAACCTGCTGTTTGATGACGTGATGCGTTTGGGCCAGGTGATGGGTGTCGAAGACAAGGCGAAAGGCCTCGTCGACGGGTGGGAAGCGCAGCTGAGCGCGATTGAGGCCAAAACGTCCGGCGTCGATCAACCGCGCGTGTTTCTTCTCGATGGTCCGGCGGATGCCCCGTTCACTGCGGGCAAATTTGCTATCCCAGACGCGATGATCGATGCCGCAGGCGGTGCCAGCGTCACCAGTGATCTTGATACCAGCTGGGGCCGCACCTCTTGGGAGGCGGTCGCCGCAGCCAACCCGGAGTTTCTGGTACTGCTCGACTATCAAACCGGCAATGGCGCGGAAGATACGTTCAAGTTCCTGCAAGAACACCCCGTCATGTCCGGTATTGATGCCGTCAAGAA
>CAKZYL010000456.1 GCA_937884705.1 uncultured Roseovarius sp.
GCCGGTTTAGGCGGGCACGTTGATGCGCAGGTGCGGGCTTGGCGTGCGGGTGACAAACTCATCCTCGATCCAGG
Organism: uncultured Roseovarius sp.; assembly: GCA_937884705.1. Taxonomy (GTDB): domain Bacteria; phylum Pseudomonadota; class Alphaproteobacteria; order Rhodobacterales; family Rhodobacteraceae; genus Roseovarius. Next base: position 75 of record CAKZYL010000456.1, read on the forward strand.
TCAGAACCCGCCTTTGGCCGCCGAACGATACCATATCGCGGGCCTGGTCAAAGCCCACCCATTTGAAGGCGCTGTGCTCTTCGTTGAGAACCACGCGGGCATTGGGTGCGACGTAGGCCACGAAGACAGGAAAGATCGCGATCGCCTCGCGGTCAGGTTCATAGAACTGTTCATAGGTATCGGCGGAATAGAGTGCGATGGGACGAAGACTGGTTTCCTCGTGCATCTCTCGCAGCGCGGCTTGCCAGGCAGTTTCATTGGCCTCTAAGCTACCGGCGACCTGGCACCACGCGCCGGCGAGCGTTTGTTCCCGCTTCATCAGCAGAACTTCAACGCGCTTATCAATCTCTCGCAGCGGGAAGAGAGAGACCGCATAGGAGCGTATTGGGATGTCTGGCATGGCCGATCTCCTGTGCAGACCGGCCTGGACAGATGTTAGCCATTGCCGATCAATGCAACCGGTGCATCCTCAGCGCGCACAAAGTCAAGCGGCTGTTCCACGGCGGCGTCGGTCAATCTCTTGAACTCAAAGCGCATGACATCGCCGTCTTGCTCAGAGGCAATGATCAGGCATTGAGACAGATGTCGCGCGCCGTCATAGAGATCCACACGTCCGCGCAGAGTCTTTGCAACATCGCGATCCAGCGAGAAGCCATTTTCCCAGGCGTGCAGAACGCGATACTCGTTCTCGCCGTCCTGGATGCGAAGGCGGTGATTGTCGCGCAGAGCTTTCTTTCGGGCGGCGTCTAGTCCGGCTTGGACATCAGGTGGCAGAAACGTTGTCATAAGAGCTCCCCAGCACTCGTATCTGGTTGCTATTTAAGGCAAACACGCATCACGTCACACGAAACTTTTATGAAAATGCAATGAATCAGCCAGCTTTGGCCTTCGGGCGCAGCACATGTTCCATTTTTGGGTCATAAAGCGCGCTATCTTTGAAGTCCTGGATCTGTCCTAAGACGGGACCGACGAGAATCAGTGCCGTGCGCGTCAGCTTTTCCGCGCGGACCTTTTCGCGGATGTCCGAGAGCGTGCCGCGGATGAACATCTGATCGGGCCAGCCCACGCGGTAACCCACGACGACCGGGCAGTCTGACCCGTAAAAGGGCGTGAGTTCGCGTTCGATGGCGCGCAGATTGCGGATGCCCAGATGAATGGCCAGCGTGGCGCCTGTGCGGGCAAAGTTCTCCAGTGTCTCGCCGGGGGGCATGGAGGTGGATTTCATCGACACGCGGGTGAGCACGATGGATTGGCCGATCTCGGGGATGGTCAGCTCCTGACCAAGTGCGGCGGCAGCGGCGGCATAGGCGGGCACGCCCGGGATGATCTGGTAGTCGATCTCGTCCTCGCGCAGCCGCCGGATCTGTTCGGCGATGGCGCCGTAAAGCGATGGATCGCCGGAATGAACCCGCGCCACATGCTCGCCGCGCTGATGGGCGGCGAAGATCTCGGCATGCGTTTCATCAAGGGTCATCGGGGCGGTGTCCAAAACGCGCGCGCCGTCCGGGGCGCAGCGGACGACTTCTTGCGGCACGAGCGACCCCGCGTAGAGACAGACCGGACATTCGCCGATGATGCGTTCGGCCTTTTTGGTCAGGAGTTCGGGATCACCGGGGCCTGCGCCAATGAAGTACACCGTCATGCTGCGCCTCCTTCATGCTTTCGTTTTTTGGATGTGTTCGGATCCGTTTGCTCAGCCAGATCCCCGTCGATTTTGCGGGCATAGCCGCGCGGGGTGAACATGCGGGGCCCCTCGCCCAATGCTGCCAGTCTGGAATTGGAGGAGCCCACGAGCACAACAGTCAGCATATCCACCTCATCGACTTCGAGTTCGTCGAGACGGCGATAGCGCAGATGCTCTTCGGGGCGGCCCAGGGAAGTGGCAAGCATCACGGGCGTGTCGGCGGGGCGATGCTGCAGAAGAATGTCGCGCGCCTCTGCCAGGAGTGTGCGGCGGGTTTTCGAGACGGGGTTGTAGAAGGCGATCACGAAATCGCCCTCGGCGGCCGCATGCAGGCGGCGGAGGATGTCGTCACGCGGGGTGAGAAGATCGCTGAGCGAAATGGTGCAGAAATCGTGACCCAAGGGCGCACCGGCGCGCGCTGCGGCAGCTTGCAGGGCGGAGACACCGGGGCTGCAGATCACCTCGGCCCGGCGGGCGGCATCGCTCACGCCTTCTTCAGCCTCGGAGCGATGGAGTAGTTCAAAAACCAGCGCGCCCATGGCGTAGATGCCGGCATCCCCGGAACAAATGAGGGCGACATTTTTGCCCTGCCCGGCCTGTTCCAGCGCGTAGCGGCAGCGGGCTTCTTCGCCGCCCAGAGGGAAATCGGAGCGTTTCTTGCCTGCCGCGAGGGGCCCGAGCAGATCGATATAGAGACCGTAGCCCACGAGCTCTTCGGCGTCTGCGACGAGGCGGCTTACTTCGGGGGTGCGCCAGGAGGCCTGGCCGGGGCCGATGCCCACGACCGAAAGCCTGCCACGGGGACGGCCCGGGAGACCCATGAAGGGCGTCTCAGACCGGGTCAGCGCGCAGGTGGTGTTGGCGGTTTTGCGTTTCTCGACCAAAAGCTCACCGCCGATGGCCAAGGCGGCGGCCTCTGCCACGCCGTGGCATCCAACTTCGGCGAAAA
>CAKZYL010000457.1 GCA_937884705.1 uncultured Roseovarius sp.
CGCTTGGGCCTTCCTGTGGTGCGTCGGGCCGAAATGCTGGCAGAGCTGATGCGGCTGAAATCCAACGTGGCCGTGGCAGGCACTCATGGGAAAACCACCACCACGACGATGGTCGCGGCCTTGCTGGATCACGGCAATTTTGACCCCACGGTCATCAATGGCGGCATCATTCACGCCTATGGCTCCACCGCGCGGGTCGGTGAGGGCGAATGGATGGTGGTGGAGGCCGACGAAAGCGACGGCACGTTCAACCGGCTGCCCGCCACGATCGCGATTGTCACCAATATTGACCCCGAGCATATGGAGCATTGGGGAGACTTTGATGCGCTGCGAAAAGGTTTTGACGATTTCGTGGGAAACATCCCATTTTACGGCCTGGCCGTGTGTTGCACCGATCACCCCGAAGTGCAGGCGCTGGTTGGGCGGCTGACGGACCGGCGTGTTTTGACGTTCGGCTTTAATGCGCAGGCCGATGTGCGTGCGGTGAACCTGCGTTATGACAAGGGCGTGGCCCATTTTGATATCGCGCTGCAGATGGACGAGATGGTGATTGAGGGCTGCACCTTGCCGATGCCAGGTGATCACAACGTGTCCAATGCGCTGTCGGCGGTGGCGGTTGCGCGACATCTGGGGATGCGCGGCTTTGAAATTCGCGATGCCCTGGCCAATTTCGGCGGTGTCAATCGGCGGTTCACCCGGGTGGGCGACGTGGACGGCATCACCATCATAGATGATTACGGTCACCATCCGGTGGAGATTGCAGCGGTCTTGCGCGCGGCGCGCCATGCCTGCGAAGGCCGCGTCATCGCGGTGCATCAGCCGCATCGTTACACCCGCCTCTCAAGCCTTTTTGACGAATTCTGTGCCTGTTTCAACGATGCTGACATCGTGGGGATTGCAGAGGTCTATGCCGCAGGGGAGGAACCCATCAAGGGGGCAAGCCGCGATGATCTCGTAGAGGGCCTTATTCGTCATGGCCACAGAGATGCGCGCGCGATTGAGGATGAAGCCGGGCTTTACGCGTTGGTCAAAGAGGTCGGTCAACCGGGCGATCTTGTGGTCTGTCTTGGCGCAGGCACGATCAGCGCCTGGGCCAACGCGCTGCCGGACAGGCTTATGGGGCAAGGTGCAGCATGACCCGAGGCCCCGGAGATATCTGCAAAAATCTGACCCAGAAAACTTCACCTTTGCGGCTGACTCTCTTGGAGCACAAAGGCCATCAGAGGCTGTGGCAAGGTGGTTTGATATGACGTGGATCGTCATTGGGTGCGTATGGGTTTTGGCCTGCACTGTGATCGCAATGCTCCCGATACGTCGGCAGATTGTACCCGGTGTTATGCTGATGATGGCGGGCCCTTTTCTGATCTGGGTCTTGATTGATCAACTGGGTTGGCTTGTGGGCGGGATCGCCCTTTTCGCGTTTTTATCTATGTTTCGCAATCACATGATCTACATGACTCAAAGCCTGATGGGTCAAAGACCGGAGATCTCGAAATGAACCTGTCCTTGATTCTGGCCTGTTTTTGGGCGCTTGCGGCGAACTTTCTGGCGATGTTGCCAAGCCGGGACAATCATTGGCGGCGCGCCTACGGGCTGCTCGCCATAGGCATTCCGATATTGGGATATGTGACCTACCAAAATGGGCCCTGGTGGGGGCTTGCGGTCTTGGTCGGTGGTATGAGCGTTCTGCGCTGGCCGGTGATCTATCTCAGCCGGTGGGTGTTTGGCCGGATGGGCTTGGACCAAAACCGAAACAACCCATAAGAGCTGCGAAATCCTCAGAGCCTTGCACGCCTTGGAAAAAAGTCAGTAGGCTTAGACCATGGTCTATCTTGTCCCGCTCTTGTGCTTTGTTCTGCATCTCATTCTGGGCGTCTTTTTTATGCGCTGGCAGGCGGGAAAGATAATCCCGGTATTGCTGGTGATCGGAACCGTGTCGATGTATTGGGCGGTCAGCTATAGCCAACAGCAGATCGGACTTATCGGCATCGAATACGCGATTTTTGCGTTTTTGGTGATTGCGCCGGCCATGCTGGGCCTGGCGATCGGAGGCGTCGTGGGATGGGTGCGGGCGAGGCGGGCGCAAGAGTGATCGGGCTTGTGCCGCGACGAGCGCTGACGTAGCACGGGGCTCATGATGCAGATGCCCAATCCCCGTGGAAAACTATCGCAGGATCGAGATCTGGCCCCGCTCACATGGTTGCGGGTGGGCGGCCCGGCTGATTGGTTTTTCATGCCAGCTGATGTGGACGACCTTGCTGGGTTTCTCAAGGAGCTTGATCCGGGCGTGTCCGTTTTTCCGATGGGGGTCGGCAGCAACCTGATCGTGCGCGATGGCGGTTTGCGCGCCGTGGTGATCCGACTGGCGCGTGGGTTCAACGGGATTGAAATTGAGGGCACGCGCGTGACAGCGGGCGCGGCGGCGTTGGATGCCCATGTCGCGATCAAGGCGGCGGATGCGGGTCTTGATCTGACTTTCATGCGTACGATACCGGGATCAATCGGCGGGGCAGTTTGTATGAATGCAGGCTGCTATGGCACCTATACAGCGGACGTTTTTGTCTCCGCCAAGGCGGTCAGTCGATCGGGCGAGGTGGTGCATCTGAGCAAGGATGATCTTGCTTTTGGATACCGTCATTCCAATGTGCCAGAGGGCCATGTGTTGGTTGAGGCGACATTTGAGGCCCCGCAGGGTGAAGCTGTGGATTTGCATGCCCGCATGGAGGCGCAGCTCAAGCGCAGGGATGAAACCCAGCCCACCCAAGAGCGCAGTGCCGGGTCAACCTTTCGCAATCCTGCGGGGTTTTCCTCGACCGGAAAATCCGATGACATTCATGATCTGAAAGCCTGGAAGGTGATTGACGATGCCGGTCTCAGGGGCACGCGCTGCGGTGGCGCTCAGATGAGCGAAAAACACCCCAACTTCATGATCAATACAGGCGATGCTACGGCCTCAGACCTGGAAAATTTGGGCGAAGAGGTGCGAAAAAGGGTTTTTCAAGACAGCGGAATAGAGTTAAACTGGGAAATTATGAGGGTTGGTGAACCAGCCCCGCAGGCTGACTGAGACAAACAAATATAACAGCCATTCATTCGAGCAGCCCTTCAGGTCATTTAGGGCAAAATCGCGTCCCGGTGGGGCGCCAATAAATGGGCCATAAAGGCCCTTAGACATTGAGGCAAAGCGTGGGAAATTCGGGCGGTATTCCCAATCACGTGGCGGTCATAATGGGCGGTCTATCGGCAGAGAACGAAGTGTCTTTGTCGACCGGACGGGAATGTTCTGATGCGCTGAAGCAAGCGGGCTTTGAGGTCACCGATGTGGTGGCCGATCGAGATCTGTGCGGCCGTCTCATAGAGCTCAGCCCGGATGTGGTTTTCAATGCGCTGCATGGCCGGTGGGGCGAGGATGGCTGTGTCCAGGGCATGCTGGAATGGCTGAAAATTCCCTACACGCATTCCGGTGTGCTGTCCTCGGCACTGGCCATGGACAAAGAGGCGACCAAGGCGGCCTATGCGCGCGCCGGGCTGCCCATTGTCGAGAGCGTGATCGCCGACGCAGATGACGTACGGCAAGCGCATGTGATGGCGCCACCCTACGTGGTCAAACCCAACAATGAGGGATCGTCCGTCGGGGTCTATCTGGTGCAAGAAGCCGCCAATGGTCCGCCGATGCTGTCAGAGGACATGCCTGCGCAGGTGATGGTTGAGAAATTCGTCCCTGGTCGCGAACTTACGGCCTCTGTTTTGGGGGATCGCGCGCTGACGGTCACGGACATCGTCACCGATGGTTGGTACGATTACCACGCCAAGTATGCCGAGGGCGGATCGCATCACGTGGTGCCTGCCGATGTGCCGGGCGATGTCTTTCAGGCCTGTCTTGATCACGCGCTCACAGCCCATGAGATCTTGGGGTGCCGCGGGCTCTCGCGCACAGATTTTCGCTGGGATGAGGCGCAGGGCCTTGATGGTCTCGTCCTTCTCGAAACCAATACCCAGCCCGGTATGACGCCCACATCGCTTTCGCCCGAACAGGCGGCGGCTGTGGGCATGAGCTTTCCGGACTTGTGCCGCTGGCTGGTGGAGGATGCCTCATGCAACAGGTGAACAAATCGAGCGATCCCGCGCCATCCCTTTGGGCGTACCGCTATCAGAGACTGATGCTGACGCCGTTTTTCCGCAGCCTCTTGCGGGTCGGGGTGCCCTTTGCTTTCGCGTTTGGATTGGTCACAGCTTATATCGGCAATGAAGAGCGCCAAGAGAAAATTATGATGGCGATCAGTGACATGCGCGACCAAATTGAGACGCGCCCTGAGTTCATCGTAGAGCTTTTAGCCATAGAAGGCGCCAGCGAAAACGTCGAAGAAGACATTCGTGAGATTTTCCCCTTCGATTTCCCCGCAAGCTCCTTTGATATCGATATCGACCATGTCCATGAGATGATCTCCGGCCTGCCTGCGGTGCGCTCGGCCGATGTGCGGATCCGCCGAGGCGGCACGATGGTCGTCACCGTATCCGAGCGAGTGCCGGTCGCGGTCTGGCGGACTTGGGATGAATTGGCGCTTTTGGACGCCGAGGGGTTTGTTGTCGCAGAGATTGCCGCCCGATCGGAGCGTGCGGATCTCCCCGTTCTTGCCGGTGAGGGGGCCCATGCAGATGTGCCTGGCGCGCTGGCGATCCTGGAAGCGGCAGCGCCGCTTGGGGCGCGGGTCCTAGGCTTGGTGCGCATGGGAGAGCGTCGGTGGGATGTGGTGCTGGACAAAGACCAGCGCATCCTTTTGCCCGAAGATGGGTCGGTTCGGGCGCTGGAGCGGGTTTTGGTGCTCAACCAAACCCAAGACATGTTGGCGCGCGATCTGGCCATTGTCGATATGCGACTGGCCGGACGCCCGACCGTAAGATTGAACCAACCCGCAGCAGAGACCTGGTGGCGCGTGCGTGAATCGATGACAGGGATAAAACAGTGATGATTGAACTTTATGACAGCCAAAGAGCCATGCGAAATATGCGCAAGGCCGCAATCCAGCGTGGCGTTGTGGCCGTGCTGGATGTTGGCACCTCTAAAATCGCCTGTCTGGTGTTGCGCTTTGATGGCACGGAAAAGCTTAACGACACCGAGGGTGTCGGTGGTTTGGCGGGGCAGGCGGGGTTTCGCGTGATCGGAGCGGCGACCACGCGCTCTCGGGGGGTGCAGTTCGGGGAAATATCTGCGATGCAGGAAACCGAACGCGCGATCCGAACCGCGCTCAAGGCCGCGCAAAAAATGGCGCAGATCCGTGTGGATCACGTGATCGCGTGCTTTTCGGGTGCGACGCCAAGATCTTACGGGCTGGCTGGTCAGGTGGACCTGGAAAATACGACCGTCACAGAGCTTGATGTGAGCCGCGTTCTGTCGGCCTGCGATGTGCCGGACTATGGTGAGGGGCGCGAGGTGCTGCATGCCCAGCCGGTCAATTTTGCGCTGGATCACCGCTCAGGCCTGGCCGATCCCAGAGGCCAGATTGGCCATAGCCTGGCCACGGACATGCACATGGTGACGGTTGATGCGGTCGCCGTGCAAAACCTCGCCCATTGTGTGAAGCGCTGTGACCTGGAACTCGCCGGATTGGCCTCTTCGGCGTATGTTTCTGGCATTTCCGCGCTGGTGGAAGATGAGCAAGAGCTTGGCGCCGCGTGCATTGATTTCGGAGGCGGCAGCACGGGCGTGTCGATCTTCATGAAAAAGCACATGATCTACGCCGACAGCATTCGCATAGGCGGCGATCACGTCACGAGTGACATCTCCATGGGCCTGCAAGTGCCCCAATCTGTCGCCGAACGGATCAAGGCGTTTTACGGCGGTGTGGTGGCCACCGGCATGGATGACCGGGAAATGATCGAGATCGGCGGCGAGACCGGCGATTGGGAGCATGACCGCCGCAATGTGAGCCGCGCCGAAGTGATCGGCATTATGCGCCCACGTGTCGAAGAGATCCTGGAAGAGGTGAAGGCCACGCTGGACAGTGCGGGCTTCAATTGCCTGCCGAGCCAACAGATCGTTCTGACCGGTGGTGCCAGTCAGGTGCCGGGCCTTGACGGTTTGGCCAGCCGTATTTTGGGCCAACAGGTGCGGTTGGGTCGGCCCTTGCGCGTGCACGGTCTGCCACAGGCGGCGACGGGTCCCGGATTTGCCTCAGCTGTGGGCATGTGCCTCTTTGCGGCGAATCCCCAAGACGAGTGGTGGGACTTTGAGATTCCCACAGATCGATACCCGGCGCGCTCGCTGCGACGGGCCGTGAAGTGGTTTAAAGAGAACTGGTAACCGCAATATGTGGGTGTATAGGCAAAATACCGCGAGTTCTGGCCGAAAAAAAACCATATTTGGTGTGTTTTCGCGGATTTTAGGGTGACGGAACGCCTCGTCATCGGTAGTGTTGCCACAATTTAGGCGGAAAAAGGCCCGACTCTAAGGGCAAGCAGCAGGCGGAAGAGAAATGACATTGAACCTCACCATGCCCGGACAGGAAGACCTAAAGCCTCGGATCACCGTATTTGGCGTCGGTGGTGCAGGGGGCAACGCTGTCAACAATATGATCCACAAACAGCTCGATGGCGTGGATTTCGTTGTTGCCAACACGGATGCTCAGGCTCTGGCGCAGACCGAGGCGCAGGCGCGCATTCAGCTGGGCGTGAAAGTGACAGAGGGCCTTGGGGCCGGGGCAAAAGCCTCCATCGGGGCTGCGGCGGCCGAAGAAAACATCGAACAGATCGTCGATCATCTGGCAGGCGCGCACATGTGCTTTATCACCGCCGGGATGGGCGGCGGCACCGGCACGGGTGCGGCACCGATTATTGCGCAGGCGGCCCGGGAGCTGGGCGTGTTGACCGTTGGGGTGGTCACCAAGCCGTTTCAGTTCGAAGGTGCCAAGCGCATGCGTCAGGCCGAAGACGGCGTGGATGCTCTGCAGGCGGTTGTTGACACATTGATCATCATTCCCAACCAGAACCTGTTCCGGTTGGCCAATGAGAAAACCACCTTCACTGAGGCATTTAGCCTGGCCGACGATGTGCTGTATCAGGGCGTGAAGGGCGTGACGGATCTGATGGTTCGTCCCGGCTTGATCAACCTCGACTTTGCTGACGTGCGCGCGGTGATGGACGAGATGGGCAAGGCCATGATGGGCACCGGCGAGGACAGCGGCGAAGATCGCGCTATCCAGGCAGCCGAAAAAGCGATCGCCAACCCGCTCTTGGATGAGATCAGCTTGCAAGGTGCCAAAGGCGTCCTCATCAATATCACGGGCGGTCATGATCTGACGCTCTTTGAGCTGGATGAAGCGGCCAACCGGATCCGGGAAGAAGTGGATGCCGATGCCAATATCATCGTGGGCTCCACTCTGGACACGTCGATGGAAGGTCAAATGCGCGTGAGCGTTGTGGCAACTGGCATCGACGCAACGATTGATCAGATGGATACACCAATACCGCGCCGGTCTTTAGCAGAACCGCTGCGCACAACCGGTGAGATCGCGGTCGAGGAGCAAGCGCCATTCGCCGAGCCGACAATGGAAGAGCTCATTGAAGAGATGGCGCCTGTCGCGCGCGAGCCCGAAGTGGAACCAGGCCTCTTTGACGCGCAAACCGCTGCGGCAGAAGACCAAATGGAAGATATTTTTGCTCAGGAAGATACATCCGCGCCTGCCGCCGATGATCTGCCGCCCCCGGCCTATCGCCCTGCGGCAGAAACCAGTCCGCTGATGGACGAGGCCGAGGATGAGCGCGAGACATTCGTGGCCCCGCGCGGCCCGTCTTTCGGTCAGCCCTCTGCTGATACCATGGCACGGTTGCAGGCCGCAGTCGGGCGCACGCCTTTGCCGCGCGAACTGCCTCAGACCGACGCCGCCCTGCCGGAGTCAGCAAAGTCTGAGGAGACAGAGAGACCGCGCTTTGGCATAAATTCCCTGATCAACCGCATGACTGGAACAGGTGAGACCACCACCCCTCCTGCGCGTCCTGCACGCCAGCAACCGGCTCTGAAAACAAATAACTCCACGCAAGAATTGCAGGAACAAGACGAAGACAGTCAGATCGAGATTCCCGCGTTTCTGCGTCGTCAGGCGAACTAGAGCGTAAAATCCTAAGACGTCGAAGGGGTCGCGCATTGCGGCCTCTTTAGGCTCTTGAGGCCTGCGATTTCGGCAAATATGGGCCCATGTCAGGCGGCGTTTTCGTCATTGGCCGTGGGATGTATCGCGGGCGCTGATGTGACATCTGAAGGAATACAGGCGATTTTGTGCCATTTTTGACGTCGCCCGCGTCAGAAAAAAGCGCGACGTTTCTTGGTAAATTATTTTAAAACAATGCCTTAAAGAGGATAAGCGAAATTCTGCCAAGTTTCGGGTGGCGATGTTTCATAACGTTGCAAAGTTTGAGTTGAGGCAAAAAATCTCGCATTTTACACATTTCCCGCAGAGAAGCAGCAAACGGGGCATCTGTTGCAAGGGACTTTGAAAAATCCAGTTCGTTTCAGCGGAGTCGGTCTTCATTCCGGTGCGCAAACAACGCTCACAGTTTATCCGTCACCTGCCGACAGCGGCATCGTGTTCCACAGAATGGATGTGGCCCGCGCTCACAGGGCTGTGCCGGCGCGTTGGGACAGTGTGATTTCCTCTCCTTTGTGCACGCGCATCGTGAACGACTTTGAGGTTTCCATCTCCACGGTTGAGCATCTGATGGCCGCTTTGGTGGGATGTGGCATTCACAACGCCCGCATTGACGTCACCGCTGGCGAAGTGCCGATCATGGATGGCAGCGCGAGTGTCTTTGTGAGGGCGTTTTTGAATGCCGGGATTGTTGCGCAACGCGCTCCTGTCAAAGCACTAAGGGTATTGAAGCCTGTTGAGGTGCGTCGCGGCGATGCGGTTGCACGGATCATGCCGCACAAGACGCTTCTCATTGAGTTCGACATTGAATTCGAGGACCAGGCGATCGGCGCGCAGAGCAAAAAGCTGAACATGTCAAACGGCAGCTTTGTCCGCGAGCTGTGCAGCAGCCGGACCTTCTGTCGGCAGGCGGATGTAGATCACATGCAGGCCAACGGTCTCGCTCTGGGCGGGTCTCCTGGCGAAAATGCCGTGGTGTTTGACGGCGATAAAATCGTGTCGCCGGGCGGATTGCGGCACGCGGACGAACCTGTTCGGCACAAGATGCTGGACGCCTTGGGCGATCTGGGCCTCGCAGGGGTGCCAATCCTCGGCCATTATCAGGGCATTCGCGCCGGTCACGCATTGACCAATGATCTGCTGCGTGCCCTCTTTGCGGACAGGGAAGCGTTTGAAATTGTTGAATGTGATCCGAAAATGCTGTCTCTTCTGCCGGGCGCTGGCGTGCATTTGGGTGAACTGCCAGAGGTGGCGTGAGACACAATAGCGTGTGACCTGTTTTGAACTGTGTCAAAAGCTGGTTATACCGTTTTCCATTCTCAATTAATATGTTACCACATGTGGTGCCCGGGTAGGGGTGGGTTCGAGCAGCCTGTAATAGTGATGAGAGATCGGCGATGAATACGACCAAGAGGCGCATCGGTCTGGTGGTTGGAACTGTCAGCGTTTTGGCGCTGTCGGCCTGTGGTGGTGCGGACCGTGTTGAGCTTGGCAAAGTAAATTACGAAGATTTCACGGCACAACAGATCTATGAACGGGCGGAATTTGACCTGGCCCGCAACAATCCAGAGCTTGCCGCAGAGGTGTTTGCGGAGGTTGAGCGGCTCTATCCTTACTCGGACCTGGCGAAACGGTCTGTCATCATGCAGGCCTTTTCGCATCACGAAGCCAAGAATTACGAGGACAGTCGCGCGTCCGCACAGCGGTTCATTGATTTTTATCCCACGGACGAGGATGCCGCCTATGCGCAGTATCTTCTGGCGCTGAGCTATTATGACCAGATCGACGAGGTCGGGCGCGACCAGAAACTGACCTTTGAAGCCTTGCAGGCCCTGCGCGAAGTCATCGAACGCTACCCTGAAAGCCAATATTCAAGATCCGCCAAGCTGAAGTTCGAATTGGCGTTTGACCATCTGGCGTCCAAGGAAATGGAAGTGGGCCGCTTCTATCTGCGGCGTGACCACTATACCTCTGCCATCAATCGCTTCCGCGTCGTCGTGGAGGATTTCCAGACCACAACCCACACTGCAGAGGCGCTGCATCGCTTGGTCGAGGGCTATCTGTCCTTGGGCCTGACCAATGAGGCGCGCACTGCAGGTGCCATCCTGGGTCATAACTTCCGTGGCACCGAGTGGTATGAGGACAGCTATAGATTGCTCACCGGGCGTGGGTTGACCCTTGAAGTCGTGGGCGACAATTGGTTGAGCCAGGTGTATCGTCAAACGGTTCAGGGCCGTTGGCTCTGATCAGGGCGTGGGCCGGGGCGTGCGACAGACAGGGGAGAGGGCCAACCGCCCCGTGACCTGATGCTGCGTGCGCTCGACATTCGCGACATTCTGATCATCGACCATTTGGAAGTGGGGTTCCGGCCCGGCCTGAATGCGCTCACAGGTGAGACCGGGGCGGGCAAATCGATCCTGCTTGACGCATTGGGCTTTGTTCTGGGGTGGCGCGGTCGGGCAGAGCTTGTGCGTCAGGGGGCCGATCAGGGCGAAGTGGTCGCCGAGTTCGATCTGTCACCGGGTCACCCAGCTTTGAGCGTCCTGAAAACGGCGGGGCTGCCCGTCGATGACACGCTTATTCTGCGGCGGGTGAACAGCCGGGATGGGCGCAAGACGGCCTATGTGAATGACCGGCGCTGTTCAGGCGATGTGCTGCGGCAGCTATCGGAAACCCTGGTGGAACTGCACGGTCAGCAGGATGATCGGGGCCTTCTAAACCCTCGTAACCATCTCGTTTTGCTGGACAGTTTTGCGAATCTCGCAGCGCTCCGCGAGACGGTGAGGTCCGCCTGGCGGACATGGCGTGACACGCAAAAATCCCTTGCTGCGGCGCAACAGGCGGCCGCGCGCGCGCGCGAGGATGAAGACTTCTTGCGGCACGCGGTGGCGGAACTCGATCAACTGGCGCCAGAGCCCGGCGAAGATGCCGAACTTGATGCGCGCAGGCGCATGATGCAGGCCGCAGAGCGTATCCGTGAAGATGTCGCGCGCGCGCAGTCTGCCTTGGGCTCAGACGGGGCAGAGGGGGCAGCATCGGATGCGCTGCGGTGGCTTGAAAGCATCTCGGAGAGTGCCGAAGGCGGGCTTGACGATGCCTTGGCGGCCCTTGGCCGGGCCATGGTCGAGCTTGATGAAGCCGCCAGCGGCGTGGCGCGGTTTGCCGATATGCTGTCGTTCAATCCGCA
>CAKZYL010000458.1 GCA_937884705.1 uncultured Roseovarius sp.
CGGCCTTCGAAGCCGAGGGTTGGGAGTTCGAACCTCTCCGAGGGTGCCAAATTTCTTAACAATTTCAAAGAGCTACATAGCAACCATACTCAGGCAAAAGAGTTGGTTGTCACAACGGTTGTCAGGTTTTTGCTCGCCGTCGATAATCTTCAAGCTTTGCGATCGCACTGCTTGCCATGCGATTTGTACGTGCCAAGTAAGTGTCAATGATGCGCGCAACACGGTCGACAGAGTGACCGCTAATCGTTGCGATCTCCGGGATCTCACAGCCAGCTTCAGCCATGCGCGTGATGCCAGTTCCGCGAAGGTCGTTGAATGTTAAATCGGTGATCCCTGCAGCCACAGAAATCTTGTTCCACTCTGTGCGGAATCCGTCGCCTGGGTACTTCCAAGGTTTACCTCTTTTGCCAGTGAGAATGGTCGTTGCTCGCTTCGGTGTTTCGTGCAAAGCAGCGCATAGTAAAGCTGTACAAGGAACCATAATTGGCTTTGCAGTTTTGTTCTGCCTGAGAGTGATGCAGGAGCCGTCAAATTGCGTCCAGGAGAGGCGAATGAGATCACCCTGACGTTGCACTGTGTCGAGGGCTAGGCGCAGCGCTAGGGCCATCTCTGGCGTGGCATGGGCAAGGAATGCTTCTATGTGCTCGTCTTCCCAAATCTTGTCAGCACGATCACCGGTGTACAACTGGCCAAGATTGCGTGCGTGGTTGATGCCGATCTCGCCATTGTCGTAAGCCACAGACAGAACACGCCGAAGGAATGCAACGCGGTAGTCTGCCTGTCGTGGTCCGATTTCTTTAGCAATCTTATCGCGCCATTGCCGTAGGTCTTTTCGTATCCGCTTGTCTTCGAAAACTTCAATCGGCGCATTGCCAAACTTGTCTAAGACTTTGTCCGCGTTTCTGCGGTGATCAATCTGCGTGCGCGGACTTAGTTCGCTGAAAACTGAGGATTGAAAATACTGCTCAACAAGCGCGTGAATAGTGCCGGTGGGCACGCGGTTAACGTCGAACTCGCTTGCTGCTGCGTAACTTGCAGCAAACGTCGGCGTACCTGGCTCACCTTCAATCTTTTTGCCGGTCTTCCTGTGGTAGCGATGGAAGTTAATCGTGCCGTCTGCAAGTCTCTTTTTGACGACCTTGATATGTTTGAATCGTTGCAGCATTTTTGTCAGCTGGCGCGCTTCCACGCATCGTAAGCGCTGCCGTCCTCATCTGAGTTGTCTATGCCGCTCAGCTTATTTAAAGCACGGTCGATCGCCAACTTATCGTAGCGTTTTGTCCCCGCTATTGGTCCAGGCATGCGGCCATCCTTGACCCATGCCGTGAATCCAGATGGGGTGAGGCGGCAGTACTCTGCCGCTTCGTGGACTGTCATTAAGCGAGGTTCCATCTACTCAGCCTCTTGTTAGGCGGCGGTTATTGGCCCAGGGCCGTATCGCAAATCTTCTCAATCTCACGGAGCTTTTCAGACGGTGTGTCGGCGTTGCCTATCTCGCGCCACCCGCGGATCTGTCTCAATGCTCTCTTGTACTTGATGTAATCCCGATAAATCTGATCGCCGTTCTCTGTCATTTTCCGATCTCTTTCATCACTGTCGAACAGATAAGCGTGGTCGTCACACGCCAGCAGTCCAACTCCATCACTGTACTTGGCAGGATTTCTGCAGAAATCGCATTTAGGTGACTCCAACAACTTGCCGAGCAGCCATCTTGGGATCCTCCAGAGCACTACGGAACTCCAGGCCCACTCAGAATAATTGAGAAGTCTTTCTGGCCCTTGGGCCGCATAGTGTTCACGCTCTTGCACTCGTGGCACCAGTAGCCGTATCGAGGCGGCATCAGCATCGAAACCTTGCCGCACGGTAATTCGTGGCCGCAGCTGGTGCATTCCCAAGGATCATCAAAGCTTTTCGGTCTCTTATATTCGCTCATCACTCACTCTTTCTCTTCGCGCTGCTTCAGCATGGCGTCTGCGTACTCGTAGGCAACGATCGACGCGTTTTCAGGATTCCACTCTTCATCAGCGTCAGAGGATAAGAATGCAGCCAATGCTTGGCCTGCAAACCAATCACGCAAATCCATGCCCGGAGTTCCCCACTGCTCAGCAGTTTCTAACGTTGGGAACGCGTAAGGATTTTCTGGCTTATCTGTCATCACTCTTTCTCTTCTGGTGGAGGGGGAATCCAGAACCAGCCGCCTTGCTGTTCTATTTGGTCGTAGGTTTGGGCAGCGCACGGATCAGAAAGGCCGTATGGGTTGACTTCAATAAGCATGGGCTGATCAGTCGACCTGCCAACATGTACGTCAAACACAAGCTCGTTCAACTCTGTCTCTGGGACGATCACTGATTGAAAAAATGCATCAATCTTCTTCCACGTTTCCGCACGCCACTCTTTGTCCAGAAATGAACTGAGCGGCCTGTCATAGAAGTACTGCGTTGCTGCCTGAAGTTGTCCTCCAGTCACGAAACAACGAACTTCTAACTCTGGCATGAAGTGCTGAACCTTCCTCAGCGCAATAAAACAAGGACGGTCCGCATTCTTGAAAACGGTTAAATCGTCCATGGTGCGATCGCTGGAGATCAGCCAGGTTAATGCCTGTCGGCCTGCGCAGGTGATCGGTTTATCGATCACGTCCTTAGGTGACCGAGAGTTGAGACGAATGAAGCGAGATTGCCAATCACAAAGAGCGTCGACTTCGCGAGCCAATGGATCAAGCTTATCAATCCGATGGCCGTCGTGTGCGCCCCACATGACATCAACCAGTGAGAGATCAAGAGGAACAAGATCTGTTTCCATGCTGGCGGTGCGCCAAGCATCTGGCCACTTGTCAATGTACGACCACGAAACTCGCTCGTATGATCTCAAGCAGTTAGCACTGATTGCTTTGGTGTCTGGTGGTTGAATCTCCGGAATGATAAACATCTCTTCTCCACCTAGCTTTAGCGGGACTGCGACCATACCGGGTCTCCATTAAAACGACGCCAGCCTCTAAAGCCTGACTTCTTCTGATGTTTCTTTGGAACTATGTTCTTCGTGTACTTGCGTTTGGTGGTTGCTGCCTGCTTGCGGTCCTGGGGCGTCTTGGCGCCGTGGCATATGAAGCATAAGAGCTGAAGGTTATCGTCATCGTTCGTGCCTTGGCATTCTAATGACGTTATGTGATCAATGTGCCAGACCTCACCGGGCCTAATTCGCCTTTTGCAATTGTTGCAAACGCCATCGTGAGCGGCGAAGAAACGAGCTCTTTGTTGAGGCGTCCAAGATCGCCTCTTTTCCTTGTCGAATGGGCTTGTCATTTGTGTCTCGCAAAATCGCCATGAAACTGTTTTGCGGCGTGCTGGCGTGCCTTTGTGGCATCTTCGATAGAATCGAATAGACCAAGGTGCTGCATACGACCGTCTACTGTTATGAATGCACGCCATTTTCTCATCTGTTTGTGCCATGACACGCCCTTAACGCCCGACGTATTGTCGGATCGAATAGCTACGTTCATAAGGTTCTGAGAATGAGTTGCTGGGCGTAGATTTGACCATCTGTTGTCGGACGGGTCTGAGTTGATGTGATCAATCGAATGGTCAGGCCATATTCCAGTCATGTAAAACCAAGCTAGCCGATGAGCGTAATAGGCCTGCCTGAGTATATTAATTCGCACATATCCATTATTATTAGCGCAACCTGCAACAGCGCCATGTGAAACACCGGCACGGGCAGATCTCCATGTGAATTGCCCGGTTGTTGGATCGTATCGAACCTGTTGCTTCAGTCTTTCCAATGTCAACATTTTCGCCATAACGACCTTTAAACAAAACTAGCTTCGTAACTATCACCACATCTGGTGCATCTCATTATCGCGCGCCCTGTAGGATAACCCGGAACACGCCTGTAATTGTGAAGACCAAAAAAACAGAAGATATTTCTCCAGGACTTTTTAGCTGTCTCAGGCGGTTCCTCCACATAATACTCTGCACATTGAGGACAGCAGGCCCATAGAGCATCATCCCATTCTCTGTTGTGACGCTTGCAAACCTGTTTCACGGGTGCCTCTCTGGGATTGAAAATAATACGATTTCACTATCATCTTGTCGTCTGGATTGACCTGGAGAAGAAAACAGACGTCCTCCCATCCAAGTCCTTTCTGACGCATAACCTTGATCATGTGACGCATATACTTAGATAACTTCACGCAGCACTCTCGCTTTCCTTCAAAAGCTGATCGCAGCTCTCGATTCCCAACACCTTGCAAACCAGGTGCTCCACGCTCTCAAAAACACCAACAAGCTCTTTATGCTTGCTCTTGTTCTTGGCGATCGACTTAGGTGTCAGGATATAGATCCGTCCGTTGTAAACAGCGGGGAAACTCTGCTTGCCTGCTGCCCGGATGACAGCTGTTGCAATTGCGCTGACAGCTTCAGGTTCAAGTCCCTTATGAGGAATCTCGGTCTGCGTTCTGTATCCTGCCTTAGTTAGTAACCAGGCGCGCAAATGTTCCGGATCATCAGGCGTGAATTCCGCATGCACTGGCCAATGAATGAATGCCTCTCTGACAACACCAAAGAACCGTCTTCGCATTGGATCACTGTGATTGCCGGCGCAGTGGGGGCAACTCATGCCGTCTCTCCGCGAGCTGCAGACAATGCGTCCTGAACTAGCTTCCATGCCGTGTCTGGCATGTTCTTGCCGTCGTCGTTTTCAAGGTTGGCAAGTGCTTCATACATGAGTGGCGCCGCTGCGATCAGGCGTGCATCTTGCTCCGACGTCTCGGCAACTTGGAAATACTCGCCTGCGGTGTCCGGATCGCCGCAACATGAGCCATCCATTGGGTGAATTCGTCCGCAGCAAACCAGTTCTCGCGTATCAACTACGACCGCGCCGCCTTCCGCGTACCACGGCCCAGGCGTGGTGTTGGGGCATTGATGTGATGACATATCAAGCAGCCTCTCCACCAGTGAGTTGTTCAAGGCGAGAGCTATAGCGAGACCGCAGCATCTCCTGCTCACGCTCGTTCAATGTCTGGTAACGCTGAACGTTCTTAGCGTTACTTTTCCACTTGGTGAGATCGGCAGCGGTCTTTGCGGTTTCAATCTCATCCCGCATTTCAATGCATGTGTCGCTGGGGATAAAATCGTCATCTAGGCGCGCTGGAATTGCAGACTTTCCGTCGTCGTCTGTCGGATCATCTGAGGTTGCGATGCCCAGGCCTGCTAGGAGTGTGTATCGCTTGCCGTATGTGAGGGCAGAACCAGCGGCCTGAGCATCGAGCTTTGGAACCGGGATCTCAATGTGAGAGCGGCGGAACTGGGTCGTTCTGGTGTGTATGAAGTCTGTGTAGATGTCATACAGCCTAGTCTTTGTCCCGCCGCCCTCGTCGGCATTCCAGCTTCGCGTCTGGCCATGCATGAAGATGATGTCTTGCTCTAATAGAATGGGCCTGATAATGCGCACACACTGTTCGTAGCTTGCGTACTTGCTGCGCTGACCATCGGCGTCATTTTCAATGACAGCCGGCAGCTTCTCAATGGCCTTCTGGAGGGCAGCATAGAAGGCTAGCAGGTTCTCCGGAACAACGCCGCCACGAGACGCAAGAACCTCGCCTGTGTTTTGATCAATGACGTCCTGCATCGCTACTCTCCCTCTGGCATTGTCTGCCGATAAGTATCTTCAAAGGATACGTCCAGATCCGCTGGAGAAGGTGGAGGTTTACGACTAATTTGAACATCGTATCGATGCTTCAGAGCCTCTTCGACGCGCTGTATCAAAACATCTTCGACAGTGCTCAGATCGCGAGCGGCTTCATCAATTTTCTCCACTAGGCGTTCCATGTTTCGCTTGTACTTTATTTCGTCGTCATACTTTTGTTTCAGAAGGCTCTCATGGTGAGTGTCATACCGATCCACATCACGAATGAGCTGATCAAACTTCTTGAAGTTCACGACGTTGCTTGTCTGCGTTTGCTCTCTGTAACTTGGAAGGTCAGCATTAGGATCGACATTGCCAAGATTGTTAATGAATGTGTTGGCTGTTTCTCGTGCTTTTCCAAACATGACTTAACCCCTTAAGACTGCGTAGACGATGATTGCAAATCCAATGCAGCAGAGTGCAATCGCGAATACTTTCGCTTGGCCCAACGTTCTGCGAGTGCTTCTGTCCATTCTTTAACGCCTTCCACAATTCCTATGGCGCACAGCATCAAAATGCCGGTCAACATCACGCCCATACCCAAATAGACAAGGCCTCCAAAAATATCGGCCAAAGCTTCAATAATGACCATCATTGCCTCCATAGAAAACAACAGTCCGCCAACTGCTGCTGAAACAATTATCGCGATCGGTATCGCCGCGTATAATCCTGCATATTCTCTGTGCCTGAGTTCCATCTATGAGATCTCCACATGAGGAACGCATAAACAAAACCGAACACCAGACCCGCCAGAAACCACGCACCGACAAACGCCAACCAAGAGCAGAACATCACAAGACTGCCTCGTGGTAGGCTATAGTTTCGCTCCGAACTTCTCGGGCGATCTCAATTTGATGATCAAGGCCGGCATCGTGATGCTCAAACTTTTCGAGCATGCGAGCGTCGGTCCAATAGAGAAGCGCGGCGTGCTCGATCCTCTGGTCCAGCTCGGTTGGATTGAGTTTCCCGTACTGAAACTTTGCGCCGAGGATGGTGTAGTGAGTGACCGTGTAAAACGGTACTCCGTTGTGATCGATCTCTAGGGTTGCGTAGACTCTGTTTTCGCCTAACTGGATCTGATCGTCTTCTTCGATCTGGGGAACATTGAACCAATCATCAATTCTGCTCATCGCCTTGCCCTTTCATCTGGTCTGACCGGGCGGGCTTTATGTTGGGATTAAAGGACCCGCCCGGTCGATTTGAGAGCGAACCACTCTCCCCCCGCTATGGAAGGGCACGCGCTCAAACTGGGTGCAGGACGGGAGGGTAGTGGTGATGTGGAGCTAGCCCGTATCGGAGAGTTTTGGGCTGATCTCCCGTCCTGCGATAAGAGAACTATTCTGGAAAATTCGGAATACGTCAACCATGAATTCCGAAAAACTCAGAAAAAGTTGTTGGCAGTCATCAGACTGTGGACAACAGTGCTATAGCTGGACCTGAAATTTGAGGATGTTGCCGGTGGCGCTGGTGTTGATTGATCGATATGGACAAACTCATTCGGGTTCGAGTGAGCTACCTGGCAACGCGGAGCAAGACGGTTTTATTCGCCTGAGCCTTCCGCCGGCGCCAACCTTCCTCTCGTTCGATCCATCGCAAACTTCGTTCCGCGCGTTTGCAACGACGGGTGCAATACTGAAGGCGGCCAATCCAGATAGGATTGCGGTTCGCATCTCGGGCGATCAGGCGGAGTACCGAATTGCTGGAAGCGCATCAGAGGCCAGCAGCATCCTGTATCAAGCTCTGAGAAGAGCTAAGCGTGTCGGCGCTTTTCAGGCCGATCGCCGGAGCGTGGAAGAGCAGGACTTGGAGCCGTCATATAGGCTGTTGCTGGGGCTTTGGCGCGATACTGGCGGGCGCATAGATGCTGAGACTCGATCGCAGCAGCTACACGAGATCATGTCTGGCAAATTTCTGTCGGTTCAGGAGCGGACGCCCGGTGACCTTCTCGAGTTCACTTCGATCGGCAAAGCATCGAATGTCTACAAAGACAAGTCTTGGCTGCTTCAATCTTCGGGCATGCTTGTCGAAAACCAGCCGGACATGAAGTATGGGCTATGGGTCCAGGAAGGCTACCGAGCTGCAATGCAGCAGCAAGAGCCACAGGTGGACGACGTTGATGCGCTTGTCTACGACCCATTCCAACAAAAGTATCGGCGCCACAAATACAGGCGGATGCTTCTCCCTATTCGTGGTCCTCACGACCAGCCAATGCTGCTAAGCGCTCCGATCCCGCGCTCTTTCGTCGAAGTCGACATTGAAGTTGCGAACAAAAGCAGCTGAGTCTGTAATGATTTCCTCCCTCTGCATTCGGCACAACACATAGAGCGTGGTCGCATTCGGGTAGCTTGGCGAGTTCGTGTGGATCACGTGACGCGTTACCTCTGAATAGCCGAGACGCTTGTCGAAATCACGAACATTGTTGGCATCAGCAATGACCCCGCAGACGCTATCCACATTCCAGCGAGACAACGATAGGACGCGGCCTATTCGCGGAACGATGCGTGCCAGCTGACGCCCTCGCATGCTCGGGTGGTACCAAACGGCTCCCAAAAACACGACACTCCCGGTGATATCCTCGGCATTGGGCGCCGTCACGACGCATGTCTCACCGGATGCTGCTTGTATGCTTGGATCGCTGTAGAAGCAGCGCAGGCTCTCTGCCTCGCGCTTGAGGTTGCTCTGGCTCCAGTCCATCAGTTTGCCAGCCTGGGTGCAGACAACCTGGCCAGCGCGATCCCTGCCGACGACAACAAATCCAGGGCGCTCCAGCACACCGCCAGTGTCAATTCGGAAGCTTGTGTGTAAGGGGCGCCAGTTGACCATGTTTGCGGCATTGATCGCCTGGAGTTCCTGGAAATCAGATAGTTCCAGGAATACGCCGCGCGCGGCTGCAGCCTCAGCGGCCTTGAGGAAATAAGATCGGCTTTGAGGTGTGGGAGTATGGTCAGACGCGACTTGATCAAGAAAGCGGTTCGCCGGGTTGGTCAACATAATTGCGATCCTCACGACAAGGTGGAGGTTTATTGAAAACTTCCACCTAGCCGTGAAAATCACGCGCGTCAGTTGCGTATGCGAGTTATGCTCATTACTCTAGTTGATAACCTGTGTATTTTAATACTTAAGTTGATTGAGGGTGCCATGAACGATGATCGGGGTGTTGTTCAGAAACTAGAGCGTCGGGCGCCAACAGAAGTCGAGAAGATCATAGGGCAACGTATCAGGCTCCGGCGGCGATCTCTGAAGCTGAGCCAAGAAGCACTTGGAGAGGTTTGCGGCCTCTCCCCTCAGCAAATTCACAAATATGAGAATGGGTTCAGCCGTATTAGCGTTGGACGCCTCATGCAGCTGGCGGAAGCCCTGGGCGCCACTGTCGAGTGGTTCTTTGAGGGCCTGGGAGAAAGGCAAGGCGATCCGGATGACGTTATGCACATGATCGCCAAGCCAGAATACACAGAGCTTATGCTGCTTTTGGAAGATCTGGACGACAACAGCTTCACCAACAGTGTTCTTGAGATGGTGAAGTATCGCGTACGCTCGTTAGAGGCCAGACCGGAAAGGGCGGCTAGTGCTTAGGATTTTGGGCGCTGCAACGCTAGGTCTCGTTGGGATTTCTGGAAGCGCCACCGCGTCGTGGGTTGAGATCACGAGCTGCAGTAGCCTAAGCGGAATGGCATACTATTTACCTGGCCCCTTGGTTCCTGCAGACAAGGCCGGATGGCAGGAGGATGCAATCTCCAAGGGAAGCACCACATTGCTTTCTGACGGCAAAAACTTTGACATTGTTTTCAAAGACGCTGCCGGGCGGCAAAGGTCGGTGCGTTTCCACGAGAAGGCGATAGTGAAGTCACGGATTAACACCCATCTAACCGTCATGGTTACGTATCCGAAAGGTAACCAGAGGAGTGGTGTAAGTTCAGAGCAATATACCTTTCGGCTATCCCGTAAAGGAGATGGCATCATGATTCTGAGCCAGCAGCGGGATGCACTTATCTCAAAGGTCTCCGTAATGGCAGGTGCTTGTAAAGCAAAGTAATAAGCAACCCGATGCCCGCAATTACAGCTCTTTAAAGACTCCGACGGCTCTAGCGAGGATGTGGTTGGGATGCTCCTCGTTCGCTGTCATTTCCGGATAATCCGTATTGTCAAAACGGAGTATGAAACTCTCTCGGCTGTTCGGCTTTAGTGGCCGATACCTGCCGATGTATGCGGTTTCTTCATCTGGTGACGAAACGAGTATGAGTTTTCCGGGTTGCAGGTCTGCGCCTACATCGAAGACCACAACATGGCCCTCACCGATCTCAGGAACGTTCGCAGTATCTTCACTCGTTACGCCGAAGCACCGCTCTGGGTGTTTTACTGGCACAACTATTGTTTTCTCTACTACAACATCAGTGAGGATCTTTTTACCATCCGTGAAGGCACTTACACCATGGATGCTAAGTAGAGGAATCGAGTGAACCTCCACTGTGGGGACAGGTATGTCACCAAAACGGAGATATTTCTCTGTCACTCCGACAGCGCCAGACAGCCGCTCGAGGACTGTTCCTCGCGGATTCTGAGTTTCACCTTTCAGGTAGCCATAGATCGACTTCGCCGGAACTTTAGAGAGCTTAGCTAGCTCCTCAACGTCCAAGCCTTCGCGTTCCATGGCTTTTGCAAGCCGCTCCCACCACATGTGGCGCAACCTACCCCTGAATTTTTCAGTGTGTTTCCAAATATTCCATCTTGTAATTCCGGATAATCCGGAATAGCGTCTGGATATGCGGAAGAACCCACGAGAGATTATTGATGCATGCGGCGGTCCATCGGCCATCGCTGCAAAGTCATGCGCATTCGAGACGAGTCAGAGGGTGTCAGCCAAGGCCGTCTACGACTGGCAAGACAACGGCATACCAGAGAAGCGCTGGCCCATCATCATGTCTCTCACGGATATCACTGAGGCAGAGCTTCACGCTGCCAACGAAGCAGTCCGCACCAAAAAAAAGGGATCTGAAATGCAGTCTGAAGCACACGCAGCTTGATGCGCGATACAGGCAAGGCGGCAGACACCTTCACGCGACCCTGTGAGGTGACTGGCCACGTAACCCGGACAACTCCGGGGATCTGCCGCTTTTCCTTTGCCGCGCACTTCCATCCACGGCCAGTTAGGCGGTCGGACTGAGGTCAGAAAGGCGGGATGACATGTTCCTGTGCGCGGTCCCTTTTGGGGGTCTTCTTGGGACCAGATCCTGCCGAGCCTAACGCGTTTGTACCGGAGTTTTAGTTTCTAGCATGTCCTCGTCCGGGCTGCGGGTATCCCCATGCCCAAAAGCTCGGACGCAGGGACCAGTATTCCAGCGTATTTCGGAAAAGAAAAAGCCCGCCAATTTGTGCGGTCGGCGGGCTGAACTCGGTGCATCGAGTAACCTTTGATGAGGTATGTAATTTATGAACGACAAAACCGACAAAAGCAAGGCGGGTTACGTCAAAATACACCGCTCAATGTTCGACAATCCACTGTTTTCAAGACATCCAGAATTCATTGGTCCGTGGGTTTGGATGATTGCCGAGGCGCGATTTAAGGCTAATGGAATTGGCCGTGGCCAACTGCGTTTATCAAAGCGCGAACTCCATAAGAAATTCACTTATTTAAGCGTCTCAAAATGCGAGCGATTTCTGGGCCACTGCGTGAGCCACTACATGGTAGAAATCGAGCCACAAAGTGGGACAAAGCTGAGCCTCGTAACCATCTGTAATTACGAGAAATATCAGCACCTAGAAACATCTAGTGAGCCACTAGGTGAGCCACAAGGGGCGAAAATCGAGCCACAAAGTGAGCCATCTTATAAGAATGTTTCTAAGAATGATAAGAAAGAAGAGAATACGTCCGTTCCGGACGACGTGCGCGCCGCTTTTGCAAAGTTCATAGCATTTGCCGATCACACGGGTTTGCCAAAACCTGGAAAGCTCTCTGCTAAGCGAAAACAGAAAATCAAGGCGCGTCTGAACGAGCATGGCCTCGAAAACTGGATTGTTGCTCTTAGGCGAGCTGCGAAATCGGATTTCATTCGTTCTGCACGTTGGTTCACGATCGATTGGCTGGCGGCTAACGAAACCAACATCACAAAAGTTCTCGAAGGCAACTACGACAACAAGCAAAAGCCGCAAGAGCAAACCGCGGACGAGAAGTTTATCGAACGCGTCAGGCGTGAAAACGAGGGTCAGCCGCTACCAATGCCGGCCAATGGTGGGAGTTTGTTACAGTGAACTACATGGAAATCGATGTTGAGTTGATTGCTTTGGGTGCTGTCATGCTCAACCACAACCAAATCGATCGCTGGAAGCTTCGTGCAACGGACTTCTCGAACGTGGTCAACCGGCATGTGTTCGATATCATCGAAGAGCATCATCGCCGCGGAGAAACGCTTACAGCCGGCATGATCGAGTCGATGGTCGATGCCGATGAAATGGCGGATGACGAATTTACTGTTCGCCAGCAGATCCGTTTTGCCATGTCATTCGGAATTCAGCATGCAACGCCTGGAATTGGCGAAAGGCTCAGGGAAGTCTCTGCCAAGCGTGCCGTCAACCAAATTGGCAATGAACTTCGATACGGAGCGATCGGAGACCAGTCCGCTGAAGCTATGCTTGAGAACGTGCGCGGCAACCTGGAACAGATCGTTGATCGTTCAGTCGATGACGAGAGTTTTGAACTGATCGGAGATGTCAGCGCTGAGATCGTTCAGGACATCATGGACGGCGTTGTGCCGGAAGAGACCTTCACGGGCTCTCAGGTGCTCACGAGGCAGCTTGGAGGCTACCAGCCTGGAGAGCTGATCATCATTGCCGGGCGACCGTCTATGGGCAAAAGCATGGTTGCGCAATCCCTTGGCCTTCACATGGCAAAGAAGGGCATCGGCGTTGTGATGTTCAGCCTTGAAATGAGCTCCAAGGAGCTTGGATACCGGTCTCTGTCCGATCTTATCTGGACGCATGAACGACGGGTTTCTTATCAACAGATCCGCAACCGCGATCTGAGTGAAAACGAAGTGGAACTACTCGGCAAAGGCGGTGCCCATCTACGCACCTTGCCTTTCATTGTCGACGATCGTGCCGGCCTGTCTCTGGACGAAATAGGTTTTGAGATCCGCAAACACAAGCAGCGCCTGGCGCGCACGAAATCCCCTCTCAAGGTCGTGTTTGTCGACCATATCGGCCATGTGAAACCATCGGACCGCTACAAGGGTAACAAGACCAACGAGGTCGGAGAAGTCAGCGCGGGCCTGCTCAAACTGGCCAAGGATCTGGACATTACCGTTGTCGCTCTCTGCCAACTCAACCGCGGACCGGAAAACCGCGAAGAGAAGCGGCCAACGCTAGCGGATCTCCGCAACTCCGGAGACATCGAACAAGACGCCAATACCGTCATGTTTGTCTATCGCGATGCCTATTACGTCGAGCGTCAAAACTTCAACGACGACGCGGAAAAGCAGGCAACTCTCCGCCACTGCCAGAACAAGCTGGAAATCCTCATAGCGAAGAACCGCCGCGGCTCAACAGAGACCGTGCACATGTTTTGTGATCCTGCGTGCAACGTCATTAGAGACCTGGAGAGAGCCGCATGAGCTGTCACGATTGCAAGGGCTGCATAGCCAAGATCTGCCGCGACCCAGAGAGCTTCAGAAATGGCCGTCCGGTCCTAAAGGGCATGACCTGCTCAAAGTTTGAGTCTGAGAAAGAGCAGGAGGCAGCGTGATCAGCACTAGAGCGCAATTCTTATTGCTGGCTGTCATCGTGTTCGTGGGTGCCCTCACGATCTACCTGGAACCCGCCCCCGGCCCTCAGATTACTGTTGTGAAAACAAAGCAGATAGACGCAAGGAAGTTACTCAAATGAGAGCAGGAAGACGTGGATTTTTGAAAGCTCTCGCCATGGCGCCGGCTGCGCTCCCAGTTGCCGCTAAGGCAGCCGCTCAAAAGATGGGGTTGTCTGATGCGATAACGATCGGGCCCGCACATGAATCGGATCTAAGTTTTTCCGAGGGGCCCTGCAACACGGTTGCAGATGACGGTGAATGGGCTCGAAACGCCCTTAAGGAGATGTTTTCTTCGGAGGCTGTCAAGGATCGAAAGCATCGGGCCAAGCGGATGGCCATGACATTGGACCCCGATCTAGCGGCGAACCACTCTATGTCGCCGGTTGCCGCCTACAGCATTCAGATCGAGCGCAATTACAAGCGGATTACGGAAGAGCAAAAGAGCTGGTATTCGCGGGAAATCGAAGAGCACGCAAAACAAATGTTCAAACTGCAATGACCTCCCACATCAAAGGCTTTGTCCTCAAGGACGGCAAGCTAGTCAAAAAGAAGTCCCGCAAGACACCAGTTCAGCACGCACGCGAGCGTAAATCAAAGAAACAAACAGTCATATCAAGAGCAAAGGCAATTTCATGTTCTGGTACGTTTGGCGCTGCAAGCCCAACCAAGAAATAGGCCGATACGAGAATGGTGAGTGTATCCGCAAGGGCGCGCGGGAAGAGTTGCAGGAGCTCGGCATGCAAGTTGTCTGCCCGACAATTCCAGAGTTCAAGAGATTCAAGAAAGCCGGCAAACGCGAAACCGAGAGGGCGCTTTTTCGCGGGTATGTCATCGCTGGTTCCCCTATCATTAAGTGGATGCAGCTCGCAGACCTAGCTCGTAACTCCAATAAGGCATTGCTTGGCGTTGTTTGCATCGGCAATGGGCCCGCTCGCATCAGCGAGACAATAGTGCAGCACCTATCAGGACGCACATGGCAGACCGGAGAGAAGTTCAAATCAGGGGATGAGGTTCGAGTAAAGGAAGGGCCGTTCTTTGGTCAGGTGGCCAAAATAGAGAGTCTGGACGACGAGCGGGCGGTTATGCTTGTGAGCATGCTAGGCCAATCGGTTCGAGTTTCGGTCGATATCGATGTGCTCGAAGAAGTGTGATAAGAACGGAGCTCATTTGCAGCTTGCAACGGTAGAATGAATAGGTGAGCTCTATGAATACAAGCAAAGACCGGGGACATGACGCACAGCTACTCGGCGCGAAGATCCAAAACGATTCCAGGCTTGCAAACCGCATTGCGGAGCCCATCGCTCAACTAGCTGAGGCAACGCGCCTGCACACCGATGCAGTTAAAGAGCAAACCAAAGCGTTAGAGAAAGCTATAGCAACCGCGGCAAAGGTTGGGCCTTGGGCAATGGCAGCGGTGATCATTGCC
Source organism: uncultured Roseovarius sp. (assembly GCA_937884705.1). Taxonomy (GTDB): domain Bacteria; phylum Pseudomonadota; class Alphaproteobacteria; order Rhodobacterales; family Rhodobacteraceae; genus Roseovarius. The sequence goes on from CAKZYL010000458.1 coordinate 14,901, forward strand.
GGAGTGGGCGTGGCCTGGCAGATAATCCACTCCCTTCTATAGGTGCATAAATGACCGTCTTAGAGATATTGGAATGGCTGAACAGTCTCGGCTGGATAACAATAGCGGGCGGGGCAGTTCTGGGCGTCATCGTCGCAACAGTTTGGTGTGAAATTGAGAATTTCATCAAACTACGCCGTTCGATAATTGATAGAGAACGGCGAGAAGAGTTGCACAAGAAGAGGTTTGCTGAACGCGAGGATCGAGCAGCGGCTGAGTTTGGATGTGCCGTTCTATATAATGCACAGACGGATCTGTTTATTCCGGTGAAAAGGCAAAAGAATAAATGAGTGTTTTCGGGAACTCACCTTGGAATTGAGGCGGAGATCCAACAGCAAAGCGTTGACATTTGGTGCGAATACAGGCATGCGCGATTAATCATTTGTTCCCGCAGTCGGGCTGCGCTGTTCGTATGCCTTACCGTGCTGCAAAATAGGCTGCGTTTCGCCAGAGGCGAAGCTATGCGCAGATGACAAGGCCCTACGGGGCCTTTTTTGATTCCCGCTCGGCCAGACACGATGACCACTTCACACAATGCGCTGCTGCACGACATCGATGTCACCGGGTGGAAACAACGCTAACGCAACTCCCTCATCAGTAATCCCCCGCAGCTGAACGGTTAGTGAATGCCCGATATAACGGCGGAAAGACTTCGACAGCTTCTGAACTACAATCCTGAAACAGGTGAATTCGTCTGGGCTGTCACAAGAGGAAGTCGGGCGATGGCAGGAACGATCACAAGCTGCTGCTCATCGCACGGGTACAGAGTCATAAGAATAGACAATCAGTTGATTATGGCGCATCGCCTAGCATGGCTCTATGTCCATGGAGAATTGCCGAGCGGTGAAATTGATCACATCAATGGCGACCGATCAGACAACCGTTTGGCTAACCTGAGATTGGCCACGCGAGTTCAGAACAATCAAAACACAAAGACCAGAACGGACAACACGTCCGGCCACAAAGGCGTTTGCTTTCACAAGCAAGCGGGCCGTTGGATGGCCTACATCAACGCATCTGGAAAGAGAACCTATTTAGGCCTGCACAACAGCAAGGAAGAAGCGGCTCAGGCATACGCAGCCGCCGCCCAGGAACTTCACGGTGAATTCGCGAGGACAGAGCAATGAATATCCCCGTAGGACTAAAGTGGCATTTTCGCGCGATAGCATTGCTAAGCGTTGGCGTCTTGCTTGGTGACATGATCCTATCTGCAAAGTTCGGGGCTTCAATCAGCATTGAAGTAATGCTGATCGCCGCTATGATTTCAGTAGGGTCGGGGTTGTTGCTCGTGCTCGCGGGGTACTATTACTTCACGGGCTGGAGGCCTTTGTCGTACGGTCTTTGTGCCGTTTGGGTTCCGCTTTTTGCTTTCAATTGCATTAGCAATATGGGCGTAGCGACCGCCAACAGAATGCACGAAGTCGAAAGTGCGCACTTGAAAAAAGCCGCCTTCAATGAAAAGGACAAAGCCCGCAAAGAAGCAGAAGTCCGACTGGCAACATTCCAAAAACAGCTCGACGCATTGCTGTCCAAACACGCTTGGGCCGGGACTGTCACAGCTGATGGACTCCGCTCACAAGTGGCAGATCTCCGCAAGGCAGAGGTCTCAGAAACCGCCCTTGGCGGATGCGGACCAAAATGCCGTGGCATTCAAAACCAGATCGTTGAAGTGCAAGGCAAGATCGCCACTGCAGAGCAACGCGCTGGCCTAGAAGGGCAAATCGCAGCCACGAAGCGAGTGCTTGCAGACGCTAGAAGCACGGTCGCCTCTGCTGACGCTGGCCTGAGCCACACAAACAATCAATCAACGCTCTACGCGAAGTGGTTCAGGTGGACCGCGGATCCAGATGTTTCGACTATTCAAGCCGCTAACGAGGGCATGGGGATTGGCATGGCATTTGTCCTAGCTATCGCCGCGGCAGGACTTACGATCGCCGGCGCATGGCCAGCGCTTATCCAGGCTGGTCGCGAAGCTGCTGCGGGAATGAACTGGACACCGCCAGCACCAAAGCCGCCAAGTGATGAAAAGTCCTGGCTTCAAGCTTCAAACCTACCAGAACCAGCACAAGTCAATCGTGTCCCAGTTCCCAACAATGACCTAAGGGTCAGCCCAACAACCGTTGGTGAAATGAACCTTGATAAGATTAAGGGACTCCTGAAAACTCACCGGGTCGTAGCTGCATGAGTACAGAAGCAAAGATCAAAGCCGGAGCTGAAGCGTTCCGCTCATGGTCGATCTACCTCATACGGTGGGTCGGCCTTCTCGCATTGATTGCGCTTGCACTCAGCGTCTTCAAGCTCCAGCCTTTCCGCATTGGTGACATATCTCTTGTCTATCCTTGGGTTCAGGGATCTTGGCAGCAACTTCTAGCTCTTTTAGCCGGGATCTATTTGTACCGAGCTTGAGAGGCCAGGGTTAGACCCTTCTTATCATTACAGGCGCAATAGAGAACGATGCCGAGAACAGGAAAACCAAAAGGCAGGCCGTCAAAATACTCGGAAGCGGTGGCAAATGAAATCTGCGATCGGCTTGCTGATGGCGAAAGCCTTCTGAACATCTGCAAAGATGAACATTTGCCCAGCGAAAGAGCGGTTCGGTTCTGGGCTTATGATGAAAAACATCCTTTTTCTCCGAAATACGCCCGCGCAAGAGAGCTTGGATATCGCCGAATGGCTGATGAATTGCTCCAGATTGCCGATGATGCAACCAGCGATATCACGAAACTTGAAAGTGATGATGGTCGCGAAGTCGTAAATCATGAACACATCGCTCGTTCTAAGCTGCGCGTTGATACTCGTAAGTGGCTTTTGTCTAAGTGTCTGCCGAAGGTCTATGGCGACAAGCTCCTAAACGAGCACTCAGGTCCGGATGGCGCTCCTATTGAAGTCCAGGACAACGAAGCTGCGCGACGTATTGCATTTATGCTTGGTCAAGCTGCCGGTCGCGGCGCGAAAGCAAATGAGCCATCTGAGGCACAATAATTGTGATGCTCACGGCCAGCTCAATCAAAAGAATTGGGAAAAGGGCCGATTGAGGCGGCTTCTGGTGGACTGTAGCATCAGTCAATCAGACCTTGCTCGACGGGTCGATGTCCACCCAAACACTGTATCAAACTGGATGACGGGATCAGTAAGAACACCAGGTGCAGTATTCGCCTATCTTGAGCTCTTAGCCAAAGTCAAGCTTCTGGACGAATGAGCAGCCTTCTCGACGACATCATCTCCCGCCTTAACGATATGCCGGCCTCAGAACGCGAGGAAGTAACCAAGCTCGCGTTAGAGGCAACGGCAGATAAAAACTGGATTCCCAATCCTGGACCTCAAACAACAGCCTATTTCTGCGAAGCAGATCAAACGCTCTATGGTGGTGAAGCGGGCGGCGGGAAGAGCGACCTTCTCATTGGGCTTGCAACGCAGGAACACAGTCGCTCGCTTCTCCTGCGTAGGATCAAAGCCGACATCAGTTGGCTCGTTGACCGTTGCGCAGAGGTTCTTGGAAGTCGCCAAGGATACAATGGCCAGGCCAATCGCTGGAAGATCCCAGGCCCAGATGGGCGAATCATCGATTTTGATGGACTGCAACACCCGGGCGATGAACAGCGTGGCAAAGGCAGACCGAAAGACTTCATTGGTTTCGACGAGGCCAGTGACTTTCTGGAAAGCCAGGTCGAGTTTGTCCTCGGTTGGCTCCGGACCACAAAGGAAGGTCAGCGTTGCCGCTCCGTATTTGCAACCAACCCGCCAACGACTGTTGAAGGTGAGTGGATTGTTCGCTGGTTCGCGCCTTGGGTTGATAATACGCATCCGCTTTTTCCGTACCCAATGGGCAAGCTGCTTTGGACAGCGCGTGGAGCAGAAGACGAATGGCTTTGGTTCGAAGATCCAGACGAGTGTGAAGACGATGATATGCGAGAAAATCTCATCTCGCGCACGTTCATCCGTTCCGGTCTGGGAGATAATCCAGACCTCTCAAAGTCAACCTACTCTCGCCAGCTCGCGCTGCTCCCCGAAGAACTGCGCAGAAGGTATCGCGATGGCGATTTCTCAGCGGAAGCTGCGGATGATGAGTTCCAAGTTATCCCGACTGAATGGATCAGGGCTGCTCAAGATCGCTGGATCGAGGAAGACGGCGAGTTCATGGAGGTCATCGGTGTTGACGTTGCACAAGGCGGCAAAGACAAGACAGTGCTCGCGCTCAGGTACAAAGGGCGGACTGTTAAGCATTGGGTTGATCGCCTCAAGAAGTGGGCAGGGGCAGACACCCCTGATGGACCGAGCGTTGCTGGTCGAGTTGTTACTCACGTCAAAGACGCCGCACAAATCAACGTCGATATGGGCGGTGGTTGGGGCGGATCAACATACGATCACCTGAAGTCTGCTGAAATGTCAGTGACAGGTTTCGTGCCATCCGAGGGAACAGAGTCGCGTACGGTCGATGGAATGCTTGGGTTCGTCAATAAGCGCGCTGAAGCGGTTTGGCGTGTCCGAGAAATGCTCGACCCGACCTCGACAGAGACAGTTGCCTTGCCGCCGGATCCAATGTTGCGAGCGGATCTCGCATCGTACAGGTGGAAGCTTGGGGCGGGCGGCAAAATCATTCTTCGCGACAAGGAAGAGATCAAGAAGCTGCTTGGTCGTTCTCCGGACGATGGAGATGCGGTGGTCCTCTCTCTCGCAACGGGCAGTAAGCGTCAGCATCCGCGGCGCTCTGAGAAATTTGTCCAGACAACCAACTACGCCACCCAAAGCCGTATTCGCAGGGTCAAAAGACGCTAATGGCAGACAAACTGATACCTAAGCCGAAGGCTCCGCAACTCGGTCCTTCACAGCTGGCGCCAGAGCCAACAAAGATCACTGTGCCATCGCCAAATGATCCTGAAGTCGTCGCTGCCAGTCGAGAAAAGGCCCGCGATGATCAAAAGCGCAGGCAAGGCAGATCATCAACAGATCTCGCCGGTGGTCCCGTCTACTCAAGAACCAAGCTGGGTTAATGGACGATAACGCAAAAGAGCTTCTGAAACGCGGTGATGCCCGTTTTGCTGCGCGCGCGGATCTGGATAATTTCCGGCAGGAGATCGCTCTGAACTTCGCGCCGTGGGATGCGTCGTGGACGGAAGAGCTGCAATGGGGCGAGGACTTCGCCAGTCATCTTGTCGACGGCACACCGCTGCTTTTGGCTCGTGACTACGTCAACATGATACCGAGCTTCCTCCGTCCACCAGGTAAGCAGTGGTTTTGGAGGCGGACATCATCAGAGGATCTGAACAATGATCCGCAGGCGCGTGAGTATCTTGACTGGCGCTCACGCCAAACCATGCGGATTATCTTCGATCGTGAGACTGGCGCACAGAAGGCGTTCAAGGTCTCAGATCGCTTCTATGGCCTCTATGGTGATGCTGTTCTGAGTGTTGATACTTGCGATAAGCAGGAATCGCTCCGCTTCGAAGCCGAACACACCAAAAACTGTGTCTGGGCTATCGGCAAAGATAACCGAGCCAATGTCATGACCCGCAAGATGATGATGTCTGCACGGCAGATCATCGAGCGCTGGAAAGATAAACCGGGCTGCAAGATCCATCACAAAGTCGAAGAAGCCTACGACAAGAACCCAGATCAGACCTTTGAAGTCCGCCACGAAGTGCTTCCAGCGATGGAATACGACGCCTATCGCAAGGTGGGCATGCGCCGGCAACAAGGTCAGTTCGCATCAGTCTGGATTGATGCCACCAACAAGCATGTAATCAAGGACGGCGTCACAACTCAAACCTTCCGCTATGTTGTCCCGATCTCAGTGCAGATGCCGCATGTTCCCTATGGGATCTCGATGGCAACGACGATTGCGCTTCCTGATGCTCGCCTGATCCAGCAGCAGGCGCTTGCTATTCTGGAGGCTGCAGAACGTCAGGTCGATCCGCCGTTGATAGCGCCTTATGACACGATGCGCGGTGATGTCAGTCTACAGCGAGGCCATATCAACTGGTATGAACCAAGTTACGACACGCGATCAGGTCAGCCGGTCGAAGCACTAGAGCTCGGCAAGAACTTCCAGCTTGGCGTTGACAGTCTGCTGCGCACGGAAGGTCAGATCACCCGCGCGTTTCACCTCGATATGCTGCGGATGCCAGATACCCGCAACAGCAAGTCAGTCGAGGAAATCCAGTTTAAGATTGACGAGTACGTGCGCTCTGCACTGCCGCTGTTCGCCCCGATGCAGGCTGAATACAACGAATCCATGCTGTTTGAGGTTGATGCTGTTTGCCGATCAGTCGGCATGTTCCCGGACTCTGAGATCCCTGATGTTCTCCGACGGTCAGGCGAAGACGTCCAATACGCATGGGACAATCCACTGTCGGACATGATGGAGCGTCAGAAAGCGCAGGAAGTGGCAGAGATCGGTCAACTTGCCAATGCTGTTGCAGCGCTTGAGGAAGCAGCCAAAGCAGCGCCGGCGATCAAGACGCTCGATACCAAAGGTATGTTCAAAGAGGCAGCTGTTGGTCTTGGCGGTGCGCGTCACCTTCTCAGTGAGGACGAAGCCGAAGAAGCCCAAGCAGCCATTGAGCAAGGCAACCAAACACAACAGATGATCGAAGCTGCGCCGAATATGGCCAGCCTAATAGACAGCGGTGTGAACGCAGCTCAAGTGGCTGGAGAAATCCAGAACACACAAGAACCAGGTGTCCCACTGCTGCCGGCGCCTGCATGATCGAAGATCACAAATGGCCCAAGGAAGAAGCCGCACTCATGAAGGCGCTGTGGCAGGGAACGAGTGATGCCCATGCCCAACAGCGCGCTCTCAAATACATCGTGGAGATGCTGGGCGGGATCAATCAGGTGCCTTTGGAGCCTGGCAATCCCGACATCACCGCCTTCAACTCCGGCCGCATGTGGGTGGCCAGACAGCTGCAGATTGCAATCTCAACGCCAATTGATCAGCTCGTAACAAACGAGGATAAGAATGAGCGAACCCAACGTGGAACCCGTACAGCCACCGAACGCGCCGCCTCCAAGTCCGCCGCCCGCAGATCCGCCCGCTGACCCTCCGAAGCTTGGCGGTTCTGATCCGGGCGATCCGCCACCAAGTGATCCTCCTGCTGATCCACCAGCGGAACCAAAAGCTGTTTCGTTCGATGATGACTGGCGTGCGCACCTTGCCGGCGATGACACGGAAGCTCTGGAGCGCCTGTCACGCATCAAGTCGCCGCAAGATCTCGCCAAGGAAGTTGTTCGCCAGAACAAAGAGCTGTCGAAACGCCAAGTCAACGGCGCCTTTCCCGAGGAAGGCAGCGACGAAGACAAGGCTGAATGGCGCAAGGCCAACGGCGTCCCTGAAAAGGGTACGCTTACGGAGTACGGGATTAAAACCCCGGAAGGTTACGACATGTCCGAAGTTGAATCGGGCATGTTGGATGACTTCGTCAGCACATTGCATGGCATCAATGCGCCATCAGGTCAGGTGCAGACCGCGGTCGATTTCTGGTTCAAGGCCAACGCAGCAAACCAGCAAGCTAATAACCAGCTTGATGCCGACCGAAATCGCGAGTGGGACGGAGAGATTGCATCCGACCTTGGCAAAGACAAAGACACAATGCTCGCCGCTGCCAATGCCTACATAGAAAACCGCATTGGTGACGAAACTCTACGGAATGAATTGCTGAATGCACGGCTGCCCGGCGGTGGCATCGTCGCGAAGCACCCAGAATTCGTGAAAATGTGGATCGATCTAGCCTTACAGAATGGCTATGCCGATCGCATTGAAGCGAACTCGCTCGAAGCAGGTGGCAAGTCCATCATCGAGCAAATCCACGAGATCGAGGCCTTACAGTTCAAGGACCGTCAACGCTACGACGCATCCAAGGACAAGCTGCTCAAGCTCTACTCTGCTGCAGAATCCAAGGGCCTCAAGTACTAGCGGTCACCTCATTCGAGCCCCGCATCCTCTTGCGTACAACGCTGCATCCATCGCCCTGCACGAGTGATGAGTGGTCCCGCCATGCGGTCACCCTCTCTGATCTCCTACGCAGTCACCGACGGCTGAGCACCATCGTTCCATCCTCATAGAAAAGGAAAAGAGCAATGGCTCATCCTGAATCAGTCCATTATAGGCGCGAATTCATTCGCTCCTTCAATCAATCTGTGTCGCTGCTAGCTGACCGCTGCACAGACGAATCTATGTCCATGGGCCGTTCTGCGGTCTTTGATGTTGCCGACCTTGGCGGTGACTTGGCGCAACGCTCGATTGATGGCCGCTTGCCGCGCCTGACCTCGAACGATAGCCAAGTGACTTGCACACTCGAAGAGTACGGCGGCACCATGGAGATCACGAACTTTGAGAAGTTCACCTCTCAGTCTGTTGAGCGCGAGAAAATGTACGCCAAGATGATGGCGCGCGTTAATCGCCGGATGGACAAAATTCTGATCTCAGAACTCGACAACGCTGCGACACAGTACGACGGCGGCACGGCGACGACTCTGACAGTCGATAACTTGACTGACATTGTTTCGGATCTTGCTGAAAACGAAGTTGATATCAGTCCGAACGACGTGACGATGCTGTGCACGCCGAAAGCTGCTCGTCAGCTGAAGAAGTCAGCGCAGTATTCAAGCGTCGATTACGTCAACGTCAAGCCTTACGCCGAAGGCGATCAGCTGACGTACTCCAACGAGCGTAAGATCCGTGTCTTTGCTGACGTTGGGATTATCACGTCGCCGCTGTTGTCCGGCATGGGCACTGCGACGGCGAAATGCTTCATCTTCCATCGCAATGCGGTCGGATGCGCAAAGCCAACAGAGCAGATCAAAGTGACAGCTGGTGACGACGATCAGCATCACTACGACTACTGCTCAGCTTCAGTGAAGGCTGCCTGCAAGATTTTGCAGAACGGTGGCGTTCTTGAAGTCATTCACAACGACACTGCGGCCTAATAGGAGTTTGCAAACATGGCTTATTCAACAAATGGCCTTCGTATGTGGTCCAGTGGTATCGTCAATACCTGGATCTTGGATACGGTTGACGCTGTGACGGCGGCAGTTGCTGCTGATTACATCACCGATGCTGGTCCAACTGCCACGGAACCAGGTAAGGGCATGCAGGTTGGTGACGCGGTGTTTATCCGTGTTGTTGGCGCTTTGCCGGCATCTCAGGAAGCACCGGCCACCTGTACTGATACGGCGTGGGCGCATGTCTCAGCGATTGACGCCGCAGACGGCGCCGGATCTCTCACACTCAGTCACGCCAACTAGTGACGCAATAGACGGCCTACTTCGGTGGGCCGTCTTCCTTTGGAGGGCAAATGCCAGAAAAACAAATTGAATGCCAACCGGCTGCACTGAACTCCGCGAATGAACGACGTATGTGCTACATGCACATGGTTGAGCAAGGCACATCCCTGGAAGATGTGACCAAACCCGGCTACTGGAAGCACGTACATCGTGAACTGGGCCGCGCGCCTCATGCCTTGATCGAGTGCATTGCCAAGGATCAATCTTGGGAAGCAACGCTGCGTGTGTTCGCGACTGGCGATGGCTTTGCAAAGGTTCGTGTCCTCAATCACTGGAAGGCAGAAGCCAAATCAGGACGTAAGCCAAGCTTGCCTGAAGGATGGGAAGCCGGATGGATTGAGAGCGGATGGCGGGTGCGCAATGCCGACGGCGAGATCGTTGTCGACAAGCAAGCCACGGAACACGACGCAATCTCAGCAGCAAGCCAGCTGCACAAGAAGATGGCCGCCTAATCCATGGCAACGACGTCTAAGCTAACGGTCTATAATGAGGTGCTTCGCGAAATTGGCGTAAAATTGCCATTGGCGAACCTCACAACGGCCAACACGCGCCTGACGACTCTCAATGATGCTTTTGATCATGCGGTGGAGTGGACCTTATCGCGTGCTAGCTGGACGTTCGCCAAACGCCGCGCCACGCTGACCGGAACGTCAAGCACGGCATTCTTGCCTTACACGTTTGTTTACACCAGACCATCGGACTGGCTTCGCACGATCTGGATCAAGACAAATGCCGATGATGAAGCGGAAATCGACTATGCAGAGATCGGGGCGTCGAACTACGGGTTCTTAAGCTCAGCTTTGATGGAATACGTTTCGGATCATGCAGACAACTATGATCCAGTGAACTGGCCACCGCACTTCACGCGGGTTGTCACGCTGTACCTGGCCTATCAGGTCGCGCCAGGACTGGCACGGGCCGGCGATGATCAGCAAGGTAAGCTCTGGTCTCAGTATCAGGCAGCCCTATCCGAAGCGGAACAGCATGAAGACCGCTTCCTTGTTAACGCGCAGATCAACGTCAATCGTCATCCGACGATGCGGCGGGCAATCCAGTTCATGGGCCAGGTTCTTGCCGGCTCGGTTCCCATCAACAACCAAACCGCCAAGCTTCGATGGGAAATGAACCGCTCTTGGGATCACGCGGTTCAGTACGTTCTTGAACAAGGCGCATGGAACTACGCAACGCGTCGTGTGCGCCTGACAGGCGGTACAGAGCCAATCCCAGGCGATACGCAGGACGATATCATTGAGGGATATTCGGTAGGACCGGCAACGGAACCGGCAGATTCCGACACGCTGCCGGAAATGAGCGAATACGATTACGGCTTTGTCCTACCAACTGACTTTCTGCATAAGATCTGGTGCAAGGCAGATGCCAATCACGAATACGAGTGCGATCACCAGTTCTTACGTGATGCCGTTTACGCCAATCACGAGAACATCATTCTCGAATATGTTTCCAATGACTCTGATGCTGTGAACCCGGACAACTGGCCGGCTAGTTTCATGGAAGCCGTTGCAGCTTACCTTGCGGTAACTGTAGTTCCGGAGCTCATGATCGAAGAAACCGGCAAGGGCCGGCAGAAGATCAATGCAAGCGGTGCCAAAGACAGCCTGGAGCGTTTATATCGAGACAAATTGAGCAATGCCAAGGTGCGCGATGCACTTCAGCAGCAGCCGAAGCGGACGCCGCTCGGCGCCTTTGCACAAGCACGATTTGGCAGCCGATCTTCACGACAGCATGGACGCTACCACTAAGTGGCCAGAACTCACGAGTTAATCTACTCATTGAACGCAGGCGGTGTTGATCCGGAGGCTTTGAGCCGGATCGATCTTGAGCGCATGCGTTTGGCCGGTGAGCATCCAGTTGATAACTGGTTTCCCAAGGTATTGGGGCCAATGACGTTGCGTCCAGGATTGGAGCAACTGAGCACAATCGCCAATCAAACGCGCAAATTCGCATTCCAACGCTCGATCGACACCAAGTTCCTACTGTTGATGTCAGCCAACGAAATGCGGATCCTGTCCGACGGTGTTGTCGTTCAGATACCATCTGTATCGAGCACGATCAGTACCAGTTCATGGACTGATGAAAGCGGGGGATCTGCATCAGCGTCGGGGGGCGCAACGCTATCGTTTACAGCTACACAAACAGACTCCGCACGTCTGAGACAGGCTGTGACGATAGCGTCTGCCGACCAGCTTATAGAAAACATCCTCAGGATTGTTGTCTCACGTGGGCCTCTGATACTGCGCATCGGCACAACAGCAGGTGGCCAGGACATTCAGTCAGATACGTCTTTGTTGACTGGAACGCACAAAATCTCTGTCACGCCAAATGCCGGGACGGTTTACATCGAGTTGCGTTCTGATGATCCAGTAACACGATCTGTTGGTCAGATTGATTTCGAGGCCAATCTCGCTAGCGGAGATCTAGTGTTGCCGACGCCCTGGAGTTGGGCGCAAATACTACGATTGCGGAAGTGGCAATCGATTGATGTCTTGTTCATGGGTGACGGATCTCAGCAACAACGACGCATTGAAAACCGTAACCTCAACGAAAAATCGTGGTCAGTCGTACTCTATGAGCCAAGTAATGGGCCATACTCGCTGCCGGGCGGCAACATCACAATGACGCCTTCGGCGCTGACCGGGAATATCTCGATCACCGCGAGTGAGGCTTACTTTCAATCTGGCCATGTTGGAACGCAGATTGAGCTGACGCAGACCGGGAAAACCGTTTCTCAGACTCTCAACGGAGAAGACCAGGCAACCGATTTCATCACTGTGACGGGCATTGATGCACAACGCGTTTTCTTCAGAACCGCAACAGGCGCCAGCTTTGTCGGAACGCTAACACTTCAGCGGTCAGTTGAGATCGATGATCCGGTGTCTTGGTCAGATGTTGAATCTTACCTTAACGGTGCAGCAACATTCGCCCGAACCACGTACGATGATGGTCAGGACAATCTCACCGCGCACTATAGATTTGCTATCAAGTCCGGCGATTACACATCCGGATCTGTTGCCGTTGAGCTGGAGTTTGAGAACCAGACAACGGTAGGCCAGGCACTCATCACCGGATACACAAGCGAAACTATAGTCAGCGCTGAAGTACGGACAAACTTCGGTGCAACAGATGCCACCAGGAATTGGCGCATTGGATCATGGTCTGATGTCGCGGGATGGCCTCGGACTCCCATCATTCACGACGATCGCATGCACTGGTTTGATGACGATGGTCGGGACTATGCTTCTGAGGTCGATGATTACACAGATTTTGACGATACGCTGGAAGGGGATTCAGCGCCATTTGTGAGGACCGTTCAAGGCGGCAAGCTGGAAGGCGTGCAATGGGCACAATCCGAAGAGCGCCTTGTTGTCGGAACGACCGGATTTGAGGCTATCATTCAGGCCAACGAGTTTGACGGCGCTTTAACCCGCACAGACTTTACTTCGCGGAAGTTCTCTCGACGCGGTTGTGCTGATGTCGATTCCATCGTGCATCATGCCGGTATCTTCTATGCACAGAGGTCTGGAAAGCGCCTCTACGAAGCGTCAATTCCATCATCGCAATCCAGCTATCGCAGTCAAAACATTTCCCGGCTCAATCCAACGGCTTGCGCTGCTGGCATCAAGCGTATGGCAATCCAGGAGCAGCCAGAAACACGAGCCTATGTCGTGCTTGATGATGGCGGCATGGTGGTTTTGACATACGAACCAGATGATGAGGTTATCGCCTTCACAACTGTCACCACGCCAGGCGGTCTATTTGAAGATGTTGAGGTGTTAGTTGGCTCGGATCAGGATGAGGTTCATGTCACTGTGAACTTCTCGGGCACACGGCAGTTGCAGAGATTTGCAGGTGAGGCAGATCAAGAAAGCGTCTCCACTTATTCAGGTCTCGACTGTCATAAGGTGCTCACCGGAACAATAAGTTCAATCACGGGGGCTACCCATCTCGCCGGCCAAACCGTGCAAGTCTGGGCAGATGGTCAACATCGTGCTGACGTCGTCTTGGATGGATCTGGAAACGGCACCTTGGACGGCACTTATAGTCGGGTTGTCTACGGCAAGAACTACGATGCTAACTCAAAGTCTGCGAAACTGGCATACGCCGCTCAGCTTGGAACCGCGATAGGTCAGGAAAAGATCGTTCGCCATATGGCATTGTTGTTGTCCAAGTCGTGTGTTGATGGCCTAACATTCGGGACCGACGAGAATAGTCTGGAGCCTATACCTGATAACATCAGGGGCGTGGAGCGAACGGCTGGGCAGTTCTTCACTCACCTAGACTTTGAACTTGTTCCCGTCGCTGGTGAATTCGATACGGATACTCGGATTTACATCAACACCAAAAGCCAATCAGGGCCGTGTACCGTGCAGGCCGTGGTGTTAGATATCGAAGCCCCTGAAAATTATAGTGATCCTAGGAGATAGAGTTGCCAACACAGGATTTGGTACAATCACTGTTCGATTATGAAAGTGAGACAGGACATCTGAGGTGGTCAAAAAACCGTGTCGGTCGGGCAGAAGCGGGCTGTAGAGCCGGAACGTGTGTTAGGGGCACGCGCGTAGTATGTGTACACAAAAAACAATACACAGTTCGACAGATTGTTTGGCTCTACCACCGAGGCACCATGCCTACATCTAAGATTTATCCAATCAATGGGTGTGCGAATGATACCAGGATTGAAAATCTCACCCTGGCAAAAGATCAGCATTGGATCGACGCTGAGCGATTGCGGCATCTGCTAAGCTATGAACAAGACACTGGTCATTTTCGTTGGAAAAATGGCCGAGGGCCGCGCGCCAAGACGGGAACCATAGCTGGCCGTAACCGGTTTGGATACAATCAAATCCACGTCTGTGGTCGACGTTATCCGGCGCACAGGCTGGCTTGGTTATATATGACTGGTGAGTGGCCGCAGAATGATATCGACCACATCAACCGTAATAGATCTGACAATCGGTGGTGCAACCTGCGAGAAGCAACGCGTTCGCAAAACAACATGAACCGAGGACCAACAAAGGCTAACAAGAGTGGTTTCAAGGGTGTTAGCTGGAGCAAATGTAACAGCAAGTGGATTGCCCGGATTAAGGTGGGTAAAAAATATAAACACCTTGGTTGCTTTACAAGCAAAGAAGACGCAGCAAATGCGTACAATAGGGCTAGCGAAATCGTGCACGGTGATTTCGGGTACAGCAATCCGGTAGTTGGATGACAGTGCTTCGCAAAGCAACAAATGATGATTGGCATAAGTTCTTTGGAATGCCTGCATTCGTTCCATGGCAAGGCTACGTTGCCGAAGATCGGCGCATGATCCTTGGGATTGGTGGCATATTCATGCCGAATGATGGCCGTTGGCATGCATTCCTGAAGAAGGCTCCAGGTGTTCGTGCAGTTCTCACTACATATAAAGCTGCCAAGCTCACTCTCGATGATGCTGAGCAGCAAGGATTGACTGTCTACGCAATGCCAGATGATGGCATTTCCAGTGCTTGTGCGTTTCTGAAGCGTTTCGGATTTGTTGAGACTGAAGAGATGATCGACGGTCTGACTTACTGGAAGAGAATATCTGAATAATGGATCCATTCACGCTTGCTGCCGTGTCAGCTGTTGCCACTGCTGGAACCACAATCCTCGGCGCACAATCTGAAGCCAACGTCCTAGAGCAACAAGCTGAGGACGAACAGCAGCGCGCAGAGATACAGGCAGCTAACGCTGAGAAACAGGCATTGGAAGAGCGTGTTGTTGGCCAGCAGAAGGCCGGCAACCGGCGACGTGAGGCCAAGCTTGCAAAATCACGCCTCATTGCAGAAGCTGGCGCGTCAGGGGCGAGCGCGTCAGACAAGACTGTCCTTGATATCTGGGGGGATATTGACGCCGAGGGCCGGTTCAATGCCGATCAGGAAGCCGCTGCCGCTGATCAGAAGGCAAAGGGGATCACTTATCAGGCCAGCCTTGATCGATGGACAGCAGATCGTAACGCAGCAATCAAACGGTCATCTGCCAAGACAACCAGAATCGGCGGCTTCGGCGAAGCGATTGGCCAAAGTTTTGGGATGATGAGTCGTTATGGGGGATTCAGCCCGTCATCCACGATTGACGGTTGGAAGCCAACGGTGACCTACGGCTAATGGCACGTACTCCTCAAGGTTCAGACTTGATGCGCGACCCGAAGGCCGCGGCTACTCCAGCCGTGCGCGCAAGGGCTGTTGATTACTCTCCACAGCTGCAAGCAACTCGCTCGCTGCAGCGCGCAGGGAATTCGGTTTCCAAGGGCTTTGAGATCGCCGCGCAGAAAGCGCAGGAATACGAGGATCATGAAACCAAACTCAAACTTGCTGAGTTCCGCCTGCAAACCGAACGTGATCTGGAAGACCATCGAAAGACTATGGCTCCAGGGGCAGCAGGCTGGGAGTCAGGATGGCAGAAGGCCTATACTAAGCGCGCAGACAAGTTCATAAAAGCGCTGCCCGCTGCTCAGAGGCAGAACGCACATGCGGCATTAACACGACAGTATGAGAGGCTTGGCAGTCGAGCGAACTCACTTGCTCGCGGTGAGGCCCGCCGGTTTACGCTGGAGCGCCTAGAAGGAACTTTGACCGGATTCACAGAGAGGGTCGATCGCGATCCATCATCTCTGAATGAAAGCCGGCAAGAAGCACGCAGACTGGTCGAGAGTGCCGATCTCTCACTGGCTCAGAGAAAGGTCCTGCTCAAGCGAACGCGTCAGCAACTGGATCGGACAGCTCTAACTGCGAAACTTGCCTCTGCAAAAGATATCGGATCTCTCAATGCCTTGGATCAGGAGCTTGCTGGGAGCAAAGACGCCAAGCGTTACGATGGACCTTACAAATACTTAAGCGTGGCGCAGCGGCGGTCTGTACGAGGACAGATCGAAACGCAGAAAAAGAGGATTATCCGCGAGGTTCGCAAAGAGATATCAAATGTGGAAAGCGCGGCAGTAAACGGTGTCGCACCGAAAGAAGGCGAGCGTGCGAGGATTGACCAGTTAGTGGAGTCGACTGGCGATCCTAAGCTGAAGCGAGAGCTTTCTAGTGCTTTGAAGACGGCGGAGCGGATGAAGTCTCTATACCGACTTCCAGACACTGCAGTTGCTGCGGCTGCTACTCGACTTCGCGCTGATCTTACCAATAATGGTGGAACGGCTGCCCAGGACAAATATGTTCGGAAAATTGAAGCGCTGGCCCGAAATATGAAGACGGCCCTAAAAAACGACCGTCTTCAATGGGCTTGGAAGACCGGCACCGTCCCCATCGAGAGGTTGGTGCTTGACGATCCGAGGTCTATGGCATTGCGCTATGAGCAATCTCACCAAGCCGCTCGCATCTTTGTAGAAGGCAAGGTCAACGATCCCGCTGATATGAACCAGCACGAGTTGGACGCTGGAGCTGCAGAGCCCCCTCCCGCAAAAGACGTCATATACTTCCTGAATGCTGAGCGTGACGTGATAGCCTCCGATCTGGAGTCTGGTCGAAGGTCTGTCACTAAGACGGCCGCACTTCTTGTGCGTGCTTGGGGGCCAAAGGCTGCACAACAGGAGATGAGCCGTCTCGTTGATAAAGCACCAGGGGCCGCGCTAATCGGCACGTATGTTACGAATTTTGGAGAAAACGCGCCACTCGCGAAGGACTATGAAGCTGGTTTGCGGCTCAAGCAAACGGAAGGCTTCAAGTCACGACTCGGTTCGGTTGTTGAGATCCGCGGCGCGGTTGCGGACGCGGTCGATGCAAAAGCATTCGCGCTAAATCCGCAGGGCCTTACCGCTTTGCGCAATGCTGCCAATGTTATCTATGAGCAACAAGCCACGCGAGAGGGCCTGATCGAGTTTGAGAGCAATCGTTACGAGAAGATAGTCCGAGAACTCATAGGTGAAAACAAAATTGGCGGCGTGACTTATGGTGGGATTGCGGACGGCGATCCCGGCTGGTGGGGATCCTTTCCAACTTTTGTTCCGCACGATGTGCGCCAAGATAGTTTTGATGATCTGAGGGAAGAAATAAAGATTGAAGATCTTCCGTCACATCCAAGAGAAGGTGGCCGAAACGTTACCAAAGGTGAGTTCGAGTCTGCGATTTGGGTAAGCCAAGGAATGGATCGTTATCTATTGGCAGCCGATGTAGGCGATGAAGGCCTCAAGGCTTACACGGATCATGATGGCCGACCCTACATCATCGACTTTGGATCACTGCGCGGAAGACTAAAAGAACGTCGTCGAGATCTGTTTGCCCCATAGCAATAAGGAGTTATCGTGATGGAAGGTAGGATGACTGGAACATTAACAGCTTCGGATGTGGCTGCGGTGGCCTTTGCTGGAGCGTCTCAATTCCTCACTCATCAAGTCGATTGCGAACAAGTGCAAAGAATTCCTCCGAAATGCGTGCAACCCGATCGACGGCATTATCGGCAGTGGTTTGATCCGCGCCAGATATTTCAACTTTTGAGAGTGCTTCCGAAATGAGCTTAGCAAAGTTATCGAAAGACCCAACTGGATCATTATTTTTCTTGAACTGAATTTCGTACAGCAGTGAAACAAGCTGTCTCATCACGGCAGACTCAGCCTCAAGCTCCAGTATTTTCTCTTCAATGTCATTCATGAATTACTCACTTCTTCAGAGCGGATCTTTTAACAATAGATCTCTGAACACGTGTGACTTTAGAGGGTGGAGCAGGGATCTTTGGACGAGAATCAGAGTCAAATGGCGGTGGCTCACCGGCGCCACTACCAGTTCCGTAAAACACCTGTCGTCGTTTGCGAACCGCTTCAGCTAAACGCTCAGGGTCCAGGAAATCAGCCTCGTCCAACTGATCCACATGAGCCTGCAGAACAATTGCAATGTATGAAGCCAGGCTGCGGTCATCGGCTTCCGCAAGCATCTTCAGCGAGTCAAGCAGTTGATCAGGCAGCCGCACAGTAGTTTGTGAGTTTTTCTTCTCCATAGAGTGCATTTGACTTCATATGAATTGACATGCAATCGAAACCGTGAACACATACCGGAGTGGATGAAGTCATTATGTACTCGGTATGGAGTTGCGTTATGCCAAGACCAGTCAGGCGATCGAAGTCGGGCAACATAAAGAAAACTGATCGAGGGACGAAACAGCTGCATGTTTTACTCAGAGTTCAGAGCTTAGAAGCGCAGGCAAATGTTCTG
Organism: uncultured Roseovarius sp.; assembly: GCA_937884705.1. Taxonomy (GTDB): domain Bacteria; phylum Pseudomonadota; class Alphaproteobacteria; order Rhodobacterales; family Rhodobacteraceae; genus Roseovarius. The sequence goes on from CAKZYL010000458.1 coordinate 33,407, forward strand.
AGGATTATGTCGCTGAGCCCAGCGGTGAATGAGAACATCAAACCAATTTTAGTCTTCTTCGCAGAGTCAATCGACGCTGACTGTGAGTACATCCGCGATTGCCATTGGAAAGACCTCTAACTCATCTCAGTGACGATGAATACTTTCAGGAGATATTGGCAGTTTCCTCGGCAGGGCTCCGCTTCGTTCGGCGTGGCACGGCGAGGTGAGGCAGGGCACGGCTCCGCTTGGCACGGATTTCAGACTATCTCTTTCAGTAGGAGCGTAAAATGCAAATCATGACAGCAAAGTTCAGTGGTTCGAAGCCGCTTCTCATGTCAAATGAGCAGATGGCCAATCCGCTCAGTAAGGCGTCACAGCGATTAAAAGAAATCACGCAGAAGAGAAACAAGACTGAGGATGATTACTGGGAATGTGCCCGAAGGGAATTTGACGGAGGCATGTACTTTGACGATGCACTCGGTCCGATCATACCTAGTCGCATTCTTCGAGCCGCTCTGATCGCTGGCGCCAAAAAACTGAAGCTAGGTCCCAAGGTCACAGAAGGTGTCACGTTTGTCGATCTGGAATACAAGCTGCTGTACACCGGTCCGCGCGATAAAGATGGCTTATGGAAGAAGGGTTTCTACGATCAACGAATGGTCGGCAATCAACGAGCCCGTGTTCTTCGCACCCGACCGATGTTCAAGGACTGGGCTGTCGAGTTCCAGATCATCTTCGACCCGACAATGATCGATGAGCGCAACATAACTGACGTCCTCAGGCGTGCTGAGACATTGGGCATCGGTGACTACCGGCCCTTGTTCGGCACGTATCAATCGAAGGTTCTCGGCGTTGCTCAATGGCAAATCGATCTACCGGAGGCCGCAGAGTGAAAGAGCCGCGCAATTTCTTCTCGCACGATCCAAACATCGGCGAGCCCTGGCAAATAGCGGTTCAGGGCTTAGTAGAGATGGATCTTACGCCCGGAGACATCGTCCAACAACGTGAGATCACGGCACTTCTTGGCATGATCGACGAGGATGAAATCACGGACGCCGCAGAGTTCAAGCGCTTCACGATGGCTCGTTGGCCACAAGTGGAAAAGCTTATTGAAGGTTTTGAAGACGAGACTGGTCTCACACTCATGGCAAATCACCGAGGCGCGTATCTGGTCATTGAGCCAGAAGAAGTCGCGCAAGTTGTCATGGAAGCAACGGGCCGGAAGCTGCACCGCCTTCTCAAGTGGGCCACTGGAAAGTTGAATCGAGCCAGCAACGAACGTGCATCAGCAGAAGAACTGCAACGTCGTTCTGATGCAGTTGTCCATCTTCAATCGCTCCGGCAACAGGCTAAGCGAGCAAGGGCAAAAGGTTAGTTCCGACCTCTTCGGCCGGAACTGGGCCATTCGAAAGCTAAAGGCATGAGAGTAGCCAGCAACATCATTGAGATCTTAATAATTCCGGGCTCTACCCAGTATGCAATGGCGACTGCGATTGCGATTACCAGTGCCACAAGAGTGTTATTGAGGCGTGGATGTTCAGTTTTGAATTCGTAGTGGCTGACGGGAAGTTTCATGTGGATACCTCCTGGCATAAATCATGACGCATTACGGTAAGCTAGAACCCAACCATAACGCGCGCCCAAGAACGATGCGCCAAATATAAGCAAAGTAGCCAATTTGATAGACCCACCATCTGGCGTTGCTCCATCGAAGTAGAGCCAGAACAGAACGGCGACAGTAACAAGTAGCCCCGTGAGCATCAGGGCGAAACCAACGACTGCACCAAGAATCCCTAAAACAATTCGCATAACTAGATCCTATGTACTTCGGCAAACCTGACATGAACCGGGTCTATACGACACCGGCTGACGTTACGACTCCACCTGCTGATCCGTCGTGGGCGAACCTTGGCGATATAGCGGCAAGGACGTCTGAAACCATGTACATAACCAATAATCTCAACAGTACGGAGCTTGGCCTAGAGGAAGCATACAGGCAAGAAATTGCGACAATCAAGGACGCGACTGGAACCGAGCTCCCAAACCCACAAACGTTTCGCAGGCAGGCCGGCTTACAGGGTCAAGAAGGCGCATATGGTCAATTGTTCTCCAAACGCCTGCGCCAGAAAAGCGAAGAGGAGGTCACTCCGCAACGCTTTATGGAATTGAAGCGCGAGTTGGCGGAGAAATATCCACAGCATCTCGAGGCCATTAAACCGGACGCTGATCCCGGTGATACGCTTCGCCAGCTGCGCCGCGATGCTGAGAAACGTTTGCTGGAAGCGCACCGGCGCTATGGCGATGGTTTCTTGCCCTACGCTGCTATGTTAGCTGGTGGTGTCTATGGTGGCGGTACTGACCCAGCTTTCTGGGCCTCGTTTCTGCCTGGAATGCAGGGCGGCGCGGGCCGTGGGATTGCAGGCTTGTTATCGATGGCAGCGAAACAGGCTGCGATCAATGCGGCTGTTGAGGTGCCATTCACCGCAGTATCTCAACTCAACCGTGCAGACGCAGGTCTGGAGTACGGAGTTAGACAGGCAGCCTTCGAAGTAGCCGCGGCTGCCGCATTCGGCGGACTTCTGGACCTCGGCGTCCGCGGTCCTACTCGTGCTATCCAACATGTAAGAGGCAAAAAGCCAAACGTCGACGACAAAGACCGGATAGTCGGATGGCGCAACAAAGACGATCCTGAGCCCAAGCCCATCCGTATTTCACCAGAGACCTGGCAAAAGGCAGAGCAGGGCGATATCGAGTCCCTCAAGAGCGTCACCAGGGAACTCGGGATTGACGACCAACCCAGCATTCGCGGCCTGACCGAGGGAGCAGAGATCGAGGCAGAGACCCGATTGCAGCTTCGGGAGATGGGCGTCGACGATGGCGAGGGCCTACGGAAGTTCGCCCAGGCATTGCGGTCTGTTGCAGATGGGTCAGAACCGCCGCCGCTACCGCCATCTGTCACGCGAAATGAATTCCAGAATCTGAATGAACGTCTCGACGAACTATCCACCGGCCAAACAGAAGTTGCCGCAGCTGTCCGTGAGATCCGAGATGACTTGCCGGCTGAAACTGCACCGATCGAAGACTGGCGCGCAATTCAAGCAAGGATCCGTGATCCCGAAGTCAAACAGGCCGTATCAGACTTCGTAGAAGCAAAGCAGCAGTCCGTTGATACACCAGAAGTATCGGTCACTCGTGATACGACGCCAGTGCAGCTAGCACGCGAGATTCAGGAGGTGCCATCGCGAGCGGTCGTCCTGGAACAACGCATCGGACCGGATCGTGCACGCATGGTCAATAATCTCGCACGATTGTCCGATGAAGCATTGGGCCAAGTTGAGGCCGGTGCCGTCCATCCGAAGGTTGCCGCTGTCGTCGGTGAGTTTGTTGTAGACCAATCTCGACATAAGCCAATCGTTGAGCGGTTGAGCGCAGAGCAAGTTCAGGATGTTCCGGCTGCTCGGCGCGTCATCGGCGAGGAACTGCAGCAGGGCACGCAAGTCGAAACGGCTATTCGCATTCTCGGTGCTGACCCACGTCATACAAATGTTGAAGCACTCGGACGTCTGGACGATCCAAACGGTCCTGAGGCTCGAGCCCAGGCAGAAGAGCTAGAGCAGCAGGTCAATCGGTTCCCGAAGGATGATTTGAATCTTCTTCTGGCCATCCGTGCCTACCACGGCAGCCCTCATGACTTCGATAAGTTCTCCATGGACAAGATAGGAACTGGAGAAGGGGCGCAAGCTTATGGGCATGGGTTGTATTTTGCTGAGAATCCGAAGGTGGCGACGCAGTACAGGGATGATCTTGCGCCTGCCAGTCCGGACCCAGTCTTTTTGGATCATGCAGGCAAGGAAGTTTCTGGAGCGACAGAGACGGCGGCCTTCCTCCTTGATCGGCACAAGAACTCAAGCCGGGGTGCGCTCGATTCTGCGCTCTACGATGCCAGCGTGATGCAGAATGCGGACGCTGTTAGTGCGGAAGTCCAAAGACTTGCCAAAGGCGCGAAGCCAGAGGACAGGGTCACAAAAGGACCGCCTCGTGAAAGCCCCGGCAACATCTACGAAGTCAACATAAAAGCCAACAAGGATGACTTCTTGGATTGGGACAAGCCGCTTAGAGGTCAATCGCAGAACGCGAGTGCCGCCTTCCGAAACATGGTGGAGGACGTCGAGAGAAAGACCTTGGGGCGTGATCCTGCATTGGGTCCGGTCCCTGAACAGCTGTCACGTTTAAAGGATCGCCTGCAGCAATTCCATGGCCGTCAGAATGATACGCCGCTTGGCCAATGGGCGGCAGCAGAGAGCTTAGACAAGGCGACCTTAGATGCGATGAAGGATTCCGGAATTCCTGGCATCAAGTACCTTGACGGAAATTCTAGGGCGTCAGGCCAAGGAACCTATAACTACGTCATATTTGACGATAACCTGATAGAGATCACAGCAAAGAATGGAGAGCCTGTTTCTGCAGACGTGCGCCGCGAAGCTATTGCCCAGACACAGAAGCAGTTTGCGCTTGCCAACGGCGTCGGATCACTTGGTGATCCGCTTGCACATGCTGCGACACCGCTTGCCAATCTCGATATGCCGTCTATTCGCACTGAGATAGACAAGATTATCAACAGACTGCCTGAGGGATACAAGGTCCAACTTGAGAACCGCCTGACGTTCCAGGAACGAGGCGGAATCGTCGAAGCCGATGCTGTGTTCGACCCAACGGCCAAATTAATAAAGGTTTCGCTTGCATCGAATGATCCGGCTCGGTTTGGTCGCCATGAAGAGATCCATGCCTATCGCCAGCTCGGACTGTTCAACGACGATGAGTGGAACGCTCTGACGACCTACGCGCGCGACAACGATCTGCGCAAAGCCTATAAAATTGATGATCGCTACGGAGAACTCTACGGCAATAGGTATAAGGACGATCCCGACAAGCTCGAGGAAATGCTTGTCGAAGAAACCATTGCCGAAATGTGGGCCGATCGGGTTTCTGGCAAGAGTTACGGCAAAACGATTGACGGCCTCATCGATCGAGTGATGCGGGTCATAAACGCAATCTCGAAAATGCTCCGTGGCAAAGGATACACGCGCATTGAAGACGTTTATCAGCGTATTGAAACAGGTGAGATTGGACGTCGCGCAGAACCATCAGCTTCAAGCGATTTGCCCCCGACGAACGTCGACTACCAAGCTTATCAAGCTGAGATGTCTCGAACCCAACGAATGGGAGATGTCGGCGAAGTCGTGGAGGCCTGTCGACGATGAGCCTCAAAGTCTGCATTGACAACGCCGTATCGGCCGGCGAGCTGACTCTTGAAGAAGGCCAGCAGCTGAAACAGCGCTACGACACGCTGGCGAGGAAAGTTTTCGCTCGCGGATCTGCGCGAGATCAGCTGATCGAAGAGATCGAAGCGGAAGCCGCGCAAAGGAAGCGCATTGCACTTCTTACTGAAACGGTTCGCCAGCAATTGCAGGGATTCGTCTTCGGCCATGTCAATGCGCGCGGGTTCATGGACCCAATGGAAGCTCAGATGTGGCTCTTGGACCATAAAGGGCAGGCGCAAATCGAAAGCGTCAAGCAGCATCAGCTCGGCCTACAGGGATACATTCATGGTCGCGTCAATCAGGCTATGCAGGAATTCCGTGCCAAGGCGAAGATTACCGGCGATCTAGCACGTCGGTTTGGGTCTACGCGCAAACTACAAATGGACTGGGTCCGGGAGATGCACGGCGAGAGCACGGGAAACGAATACGCTAAAGAACTGGCTAAAGAGACATCCGCGGCCATCAACGATACTCGTGAATGGTTCAACGATGCAGGCGGCGCTATCGGTAAGATTGAAGGTTATGCGTTACCTCAGCATTACAATCGCGAGCGAATGCAAGCTGTCGAGCCGGAAGAGTTCGCAAAAGACATGCAGGAACACGTTGGTTTAGAGCGTATGAGACATCCGCTGACGGGCAACCAGATGACCTTGGATGAAGTCTGGGATGCTGCGATATTCACGCATGAAAATGTGGGCGCCGACGGCTGGTTAAAGCGTGAGCCATCCGGTCAGCAGTACGGCAAAGGCGCTATGTTCAAGCGCCACGCAGATCACAGATTCTTTCATTTCAAGGACGCAGACTCCTACATCTTCATGATGGAAAAGTACGGTGACGTGGATGTCCTGACCGGACGTTGGGATCCCTGGTCGACCTTTACAGGTCACATGGCGACGATGACGCGCGACATCGCAATGATGCGTAAGCTTGGGCCAAACCCCAATGCCATGATGGAGTTTATTCATCAGAGCGTCGAAAAACATGCAGCAACGATCCGGCCAAGCAATAAGATCAGAGAGATGCAAATCCGGGAGTTCAAGGAACTTGTTCGGGCCAAGAACCAGACGGTGGATAGCCTGCATGCGAAACACGCAACGATCCTTAAGAAGTTAGACAAAGCGAGGCACAGAACTCGCCTCGCTGCCCCGCTGAACAGAGACAGTAAGAAAGCGCAAAAGCAACGATCTGAAGTTGAGAAGCTTCAAGCCGAGCTAATGGAGTCACATCAGAAGCTTGTGGCTCTTGAGCAAGGGCAACGATTGTGGACCGACGCGGATGAGCGGAAGTCGGCAGAGCTGCTACGACAGATGCGTTTGGAAGTCCCTGACGACTTCAACAACCCACGCCGGCGTGCCGCTGAATGGAAGCGCATGTCCGAGCGGGCATTTGACGAACTTCGTGGTGCGAACAAACTTCCCGAGGAGGGGGACTTCGCGGAGAACTTCGCACACTACGCGCAAGGCATGCGGAACTGGCAGGTAGCTACCAAACTCGGCGGTGCCGGCATATCAGCTCTTAGTGACGTAGGGCTACGGCGTCAGGCACAACGCATGGCGGGATTGCCGCACAAAGGCCTAATCACGAACTACATCAAGCAATTCGGTCCTGGACAGCAGAAAATTGCGATGCAGCAATCTCTGATCTTGGACGCTGCTTTACACACCTTAGATAGAGACAGTCGACACGCTGTCGCGACTTCGTTCGATGGCGTTACTGGCTATATCGCTGACCGCACTCTTGTCGCCGGCGGCCTTACTCAAATGACGCAAGTCAATAAACATGCAACCGGCCTTGAGCTTCACGCCTTCACCGGAATGCTGCTTGAGCGTAATTTCAAGGACCTTCCCAAACCGTATCGTAAAGGAATGGAAACTTTCGGTTTGACCGAGGGCGATTGGAAAGTGATGCAGCAAGCTGGGACGAACTCCGCCGGTTTTGCGCAGGTTGCCGAGATGCACAAGATCGATCCATCAGTTGCTATTCGGTACAACGGATACGTTCACAAGATTATGCGCGAGTCAGCAGGTGAGATGGATACGCGCACGCGTGTTCAAATGATGCATGACTCTAAGGCTGGAACGTTTTCCGGCGAGATCCTGCGAAACATGTACCAGTTTAAAGGCTTCGGAATCGGCTTGCTATTCACGCATTTCACGGGAGCTTACCGAGACTTTCACGCAGGAGATAATATGGGCCTCGCGATGCGAGCCGTGAATATCCTTCTGATCATGTCTCTCATGGGCGCAGTCTCCCTTCAGCTTAAGGATGTATTCTGGGGGCGTGATCCGAGAAACATGAATGATTGGCGCTTCTGGGTGGCATCAGTTGTTCAAGGCGGTGGCCTCGGGATCTACGGTGATTTCTTCTTTGCCGATCACAACAGGTTTGGCGGCAGCATCGGTGAAACAATTGCCGGTCCTGTCGGTGGCGTTGTTGGCGATATTACGCAACTAACATTCGGGAATATCGCCAACTTGTCCAATCAGGACGACACGAACTTCGCGAACGAAGCATTGCGTTTCGCTAAAAACAATACACCGGGCCAGAACGTTTTCTATCTTCGTTTGGCCTGGGAGAGGTTGCTGTTCGACCGACTGCATCAGGAAATCGACCCGCAGGGCTTCCGGGCTCGAGCTCGTCGCCAGATACGCAACCGTAGGCGTGATTACAATCAAGAGTATTGGTTTGCTCCAGGTCAAACCTTTAACGAAGCAGACCTCCCTGACCTCTCTGAAGCTATTCAATAACCAGTTCCGCGTTCCAACTTAGGAACCATGCCGTGGGCCATAATCTGTCCCCGATACCATCCCGCACATCTGTAGTGATTCAGACAGATGTTGATGGCAGCAACGCTACGATCAAAGCGGCTACAGAGCAGCAAGCTGGCGTCATGACCGCGGATATGGTCAAGGCGTTGAACAAGCTCATTCAAGCCGTTCCAAATCTGGATCAAGCGCCGATTGCACTGCATGCCGTCAATGCACCAGATCCTAGCCTCGATCTGTCGCTTCCAGCTGTCGTGCAGCCACAAACTCAAATCCTGCCGCCCAGCAGCATGGATAATGTTATTGCGCGGCTTACAGCGCTAGAGCAACGCGCAAACAACACTCAAGACTACGCCAGTTTACTCAACGCACTCACAGCATTCCGAGACAAGGTGTCTGATCGGATCACAGCTCTTGAGGCGCGCGTGGCCAAACTTGAAACAAACGACAATCAGCGCGGTCTTCCAGCTCCAGACATGAGCGGCGAAGTCAATCAGCTGAGAGCTGAAGTGCAGCAGCTCAATTCAGTTGCCAATGAAAACAGCGCTTTCATCGAATTGATCAAAGGCATGGTTGATGATCCCACGCCAGTCCTGAAGCCGGAGGGTGCCTGATGGTTGATATTACCGAGTACAACGCCAGCGGAGCGCTCAGTGCTTTCTATCCAGACAAGAATACACGTGTTCCGGCGCGCCTCTGGGCGATTGAGAGAGCTATTCAAGATCTTGCAGCCGTTGGCATTGTCACGCTGTTTGAAGGTGCTGGAACGGATCCAACAGGGCTCACAGGGTACGCAAACACCAGCCTCTGGCTGAATGCGGAATCAGGTGTTACCGCAACGCCGGGAACAGTGCGTTATTGGAATGGCACGTCACCAGAGACGGATGTAGCAAACTGGCCGGCGTTAACTGTTGCCGGCTTTAGAAGCCATCTCAGCGTCTACAGTCAGGCAGAAGTCGATGCCTTGATTGCTGGCGGATTGCCAACATTCAATAGTGATAATTTTGCTAACAATTCGAGTGTCGCCGGGACAACCGTCACGGATGCACTCAACACACTCCTGTCCGCCCTGGCAAACTACGTTCCAACGTCTCAGCTGGGCGCGAACGATGGCGTTGCGACGCTCGATTCCAGCGGCAAGCTGACAGCCGCACAAATCCCGTCATCGATCACGTCGCCGTTTCAGTTCCAAGGCACCTGGGACGCATCTACGAACACACCAACGCTTACCAGCTCAGTTGGAACTGAAGGTCATCTCTACCGTGTATCAGTCGCAGGCACGACGGCTTTGGATGGCGAAGCGTCATGGACGGTAGGCGATGAGCTTTACTTCGGTGGCGGTGTCTGGAACAAGCTTGCCGGCGCCAGCACGCAGATTTCAACTGTCGATTCCAATGCCCAGGTTGACGGCGGTATAAAATTGCTCGGCACGACTGGCACACACGGGCAGTCGCAGGGCAATGCCTATTATAGCGTGGTTGTGACCAGCGATGAGCGTATCCTGATATACGGCGACCATGACGTGTTCGCCTTCAACCCGGTCGACGACTATCCCGGCATACCTTATGAATTGCCGCTCCCTTGGGACACGTCAACCGTCAAGATCGAAGCGGTTTATTGCGGCGGCAATTACCTCCTAGTTCAAACCGATGAAGCCACCGGCAATCTTTACTCGATAGGAGCGAATGCATCTGGTCAACTTGGCCAGGGTGACACAACCGCAAGGACAGAGCTGACGAACATCTCGGCGCTCTCAGCGGTTCACGTGGATCGCTGTTACACATTCGGCGGAACAATCAATACGGTAAATCAGGACTACTGGTATGCCATCATGAGTGATGGGGATTTGTGGGGCTGCGGTCGCAATGCCGAGTATCAGATGGGCGACAACACCACAACAGACTGGACGACACCAGCCCAGATACAAGACAGCGGCGCCAGTGATCTCGTTAATATTGTGGAAGTGTCATCTGCTGGTGGCATATCCGGCCAGATGGCGCGCGTCACTGATGGTTCTGTTTGGGTATGGGGCGCCAATACAGATGGCCAACTCGGCAACAACTCGACAACCACGATTACTCAGCCCGAAAAAATAGAAACATCACCGGGATCGGGAACGCCGCGCACAGATATTGCACGAGCTGTGGTTACAGGTTCAGATAACGCGACAGCTCGTTCATCTGGATACATTCTGACAACAGCCGGAAAAGTTCTGTTTTCTGGTGACGCAAATTACGGCCTTGGCGACAACACAACAACAAGCCGCCAAGTGTTTACTGCATGCACTGGCCTCATCGACAATGAGACCATCACAGACATTTTTGTCGGAGGCGGTGAGTATTCAGTCGCCGTAGCATTTGACTCGACGGGTGGCGTCTGGATCGTCGGATACATGGCATCAGATGCGCTTGCCGGCGCCGGCAGCACAACGAATTTGACAGAGTTCTTGGAGATCGGCAGCAACCTTCCAGCAGGTTGGAACGGAGCCGTAACGGACTGCATTATCGCCGGTGGCAATGCCACGTGCGTCATCTATCTGGAAGCTACCATAGCCAGCGTGAAACGAATTGCTTCTATCGGTCATGATACCAACTATGAGAGCGGGCAGAACCGTTCGGTAGCAGCTGCTGCACACACGTGGCAAGAAGTTCACGGGATGCGTGGAACGCTGAGTGATTACTCAGTCTTTGGGGATTATCTGCGCTACGGTTTGATGACCGTCAATACTGAAGGCGAAGCCAGGTATCACGGATACAATGCCACCGGCATGGCCGGCAGTGGAAGTCTAACGCCGGCGTCTATCTCAACGCAGCAGTCGGTCAAAACAGGGATACCTCGCAAGCTCAAAGCTCCGGTGCATCTTGGTGCTTATAGCGCTGTGACCGAGTACAGCTATCAAGACGAAGTCACGTATCAAGGTTCCACGTGGCGCTATCGAGCTGGGCTCAGCCCGTCATCTGGCAACGCTCCGCCAACACTTCCAACGACATCCAATACTTATTGGGAGCTCGTCAGTCAGAAGGGCGATGCTGGCTTTTCGAATGTTGTGTTCGATTTTGATGGCGGATCGACGCCATTGGTTGCTGGTCTGCAAGCGCGTATCCCTGTGTCGTTCGATGCAACGATTATAGAAGCAACGCTGATAAGCAACACGTCCGGTGATGCGATCATCGACATCTGGAAGGACACGTTTGCGAACTATCCTCCGACGAACGCAGACTCGATCACGGCATCAGCGCAGCCCACGCTATCCAGCGCAGACAAGTACCAGGATCTGTCTCTCACGGGCTGGACGATATCAGTCACCGCCGGAGACGTCCTTGTTGCCAACATCGACAGTGTCAGCGGTCTCACAAATCTAGTGCTCAATCTCAAGGTCCAAAGGAGCTAACTAATCATGGTGGCATTTAACAAGTACCACACATTCATAGAGGCGCAGTTCGAAGGTGCGCACAACTTGGGCAGTGACACACTTAAAGTCGCCCTCACGAATACGGCGCCAACTGTCGCGACTGATGCTGGTCTCAGTGATATCTCGGAGATTTCTGCAGCCAATGGGTATACGGCAGGCGGCACGCAGGCGGCAACGTCGTCTTCGGCACAGACTTCCGGAAACTACAAACTTGTTCTGGCAGACGTCGTGTTCACCGCAAGCGGCGGATCGATCGGGCCGTTCCGCTATGCGGTTTTGTACAACGATACCGCGTCAGGAGATGAGGTGATCGGATATTGGGACTACGGATCATCCGTATCGCTTGCGGATGGTGAGTCACTAACGTGGGATGCGGACCCAACTAACGGCGTCTTGCAGGCAGCATAAGGAATTAGATGATGTCAACAACAGTCGATCTACTGAGGCAGCGTTTCAAAGAGCTGCAGCAAGAACGAGAAACTATTCTCGCTCAACTTGAACCATTGCAGGCAAAACGCGATGCGATGGCGCAACAAGTCCACCAGATCAAAGAGCAAATGAAGCCGGTCGCTGATGAAGCCAGGCCGCTCAGAGACGATTTGTTCAAAGTGGATAATGAGCGCGGACAAATCAGCAAGGCTCTGAACGGCAAAACGGGCAAGTAATGGCTGAACTGCTATTAAAAATCGGTGATGAGGCAGGGTTCGAAGACGGCGATGTTTTGCACGCTTTCAACGATCGGCGGATCTGCCAAGTGCACACCGAGCATATCTGTTGTCCGAAAGGTCGTCCTGATCTCAACCCGCGAACGCGCAGCGGGTTCTTAATACGCGGGACGCTAACGGAAGAGTTGTGCGCCCAGATGTTTCGTCATTGTTTTGAGCGCGTGTCGGCTTCGACAGTGAAGCGCACAGACCTCGTAACTCTGGATGAGGTTCTATTTGACGGGAGACCGCGTCTCGTTGACGGCAGAGTGCAAGCGATGGACGTGGATCTGTTCTTGCGAAATCGCTTGCTTGCCGCCAATCACGGCATCTTCGGAGATGAGCGAAAGGCCGTTTGGTACGGTACGTCTCGCACGCCGGACATATACGCATTAGGGAAAGTGTGGGATCGTATCGAGGCCGACACGAAGCTTCGAAGATCGGACCACACACAGTTTCCGTTCGTCGAACGGACACGGTCACTGCACCTTCCGATATCGTTCGAAGACTTCGACGATGCGACTGCGGCAGACTACGTGGCGCCACTCGTGGATCAGTCCGACCCGGATAATGTCCAGGCCGTAAAGAAGCGCGAGAAACAAGTTGCCTATAAGGAGATTTTTCCAGATCGAGTTTCCAAAATTTTAGACAAGTCAGCCATTGAGGATTTGCGTGATCAGATCGCCCGCACGTCTGCAGACATGGCCACAAAAAAGATCGATGAGAAACTTCCGGTCGCAGAAGTTGAGGGACGCTGATGGCAACGGTCACAAAATCAATCGGCACAGCAGGTCGCGACTATGAGACCATTACGCTATGGGAAGCTGACCTTGACAACGCCGCGGAGTACAGCTCTGGCGATGATGCTGTCGGGGAAATGTACAATGACAGCGTCTTCGACGAGGCGCCGGCTATCAATGGCGGCGGCACCATCGGATTAAATTCTATCACACTGACCGTTGCTTCCGGTGAACGACATGACGGCACTGCAGGGACAGGTGCACGTATTGTAAAAACGGGATCGGGTGGAAATGTTATAAGTCTCCCGACAGCTGTCGGGACGACCGTCGAATGGTTGGATATTGACGCCAACGGGAATACTTGGCAACGCATCTTCCTTGTCACCGCACCGAATGGAAGTGGCTATCAAAATACTATCCGAAATTGCATCATCCATGACATGACCAACGGCAACAATCCGATTCATGGGATTTCCGCACAGAGCATTTCAACCGGATCAAAACTAGATATCCTGAACAATATTATGTATGGCATTACGTCAACGCGTAGCGCAGGATCGGGTTCGATTTTTGGCATTGAGCATGCTCAAAGCAACGGTACTTTTAACGTAATCAATAACACTATCCATGACGTGGAGGCGACGTCAGCATCATTCGGCGGCACCATTTACGGTTTGGGCATGCTGAACAGCTCAAACCATGACTATGTCAATAACATCGTAACGGCAACCACAGCAGCAGGGTCGCCAACTCTGGCGGATTTCGAGTTAATATCTCCGGCAAATCCAACAGTTAGTAACAACATGTCGAGTGACGCATCTGCTAGCGGAACAGGCAGCGTTACTAACGTCACAACAGCAGATCAGTACGTGTCGACGACTGTTGGTAGCGAAGACCTTCACCTTAAAACCGGATCTGATGCGATCGGAGCGGGAACGGATCTTGGCACTACTCCATCAGGCGTTGAGATTGACATAGACGGTCGCGATCGGGACGCAGAAGGCGACACCTGGGACATTGGCGCCCATCAGTTTGTTGCAGCTGGTGGCGGAGGTCTTACGATCGATGCAGAGCACGGTACGTTCACACTAACTGGCCAGACTGTCGACCTCAGCGCCTCTCGATCGCTTGCAGCTGGATTGGGTAGCTTCGCTCTAACCGGGCAAACTGTCGATCTAATTACGTCAGGCGCTCTTGCTGCCGAGGCCGGTAGTTTCCTTCTGACAGGCCAAGATGTCGATCTTCAGGCCGATCGGACACTATCGGTCGAGCACGCAAATTTTGTTCTGAATGGCCAATCCGTCAATCTGGTTGGCGAAAACACAATCGTTGCTGAGAACGGCGTGTTCACCGTGACCGGCCAGGTGGCTGGCTTCGAGCAGGCACTGTCCCTTGTCGCGGAGCATGCAGATTTTGTTCTGACGGGACAGGACGCAAACCTATCGCTCGGGTTCACTCTTGACGCAGAGCACGGCGTGTTTGTCCTCAACGGACAGAATGTGGTTTTGACGTACGATACCGGGGTGTTTGAACGACGAGTTCGTGCATTCATCATCGGCTGAAACTAACAGTCGCTACCTCCATTAAACATACAATTAGTATTGCGTCGTGCTGCGCGTAAAGCTCAGGAAATAGCCGCATGAGCCTAGCATTTGAGAAACTATCAAAACGCCGCTTGCAGGGCGTTCACCCCGACCTAACAGACGTCGTGCATAAGGCGATAGAAAGCCTTGATGTGCCGGTTTTGGTCGTTGAAGGTAAACGCACGAAAGCACGTCAACGCCAGCTAGTCAGAAAAGGTGCTAGCCAGACAATGAACAGCCGGCATCTAACCGGACATGCTGTTGACCTGGTCGCTGTTGACGGCCGCAAGCTTCTATGGGGCCGGCCTTACTATCAGTCGATATCAGCCGCAATGAAGTCAGCCGCAGAAGAGCTGAACGTTGATATTGATTGGGGTGGCGACTGGCGATCATTCAAAGACACTCCGCATTACCAGTTGAACTGGAAGGCTTACCCCAAGGATGACAAGAGCTGGCAGGATCGCGTTAAGCCAGAGGTTAAGCCCTGCCAAGTTCTGGCCAAGACTAGCCGTAAGTACAAGACGGCCGGCTTAGGAAAGCATGCTTCCGCTGGATTTGCTGCATCAGCAATTAGCTATGCCAGCCTGCAAAACGTAACCGCCACACAAAGCTATCTTGATGCGATCAGTTCCCTTCTCAAAACTTATGGGATTGTTGTTGCTATAGCTGCCGGTGTGGCTGGCTGGCTGATCTTCGAACTGCTTCAGCGTTGGCAGGAAGAAGACTATGAGGACGGCCGATACGAAACAAAAGAAGACATGAATGAAGGGTCAGGCGAATGGGGTTGACGCAAGAGCAATTGCATAAAGTCTTGCATTATGACCCTGACACTGGTGATTTTTGGTGGAAGGAGAAGAAGTCAGGGCGACACATGACAAAGCCAGCGGGCGGAAAGTCCGGGAGGTATTTACAAATACAGCTATGGAAAGGCGCGCAGTTCTACGCTCATCGCCTTGCGTGGCTGTACGTTTACGGAACGTGGCCGCCAGAATGCATAGACCATTCAAACGGTGATGGTCTTGATAACCGTGTTGCCAACCTTCGACTAGCGAGCAAGAAACAGAACGCACGAAACGCCAAAAAAGGAAAGAACAACACGTCGGGATACAAGGGCATTTGCTTTGACAAAGGGAAGCAGAAATGGATGGCCAAGACGTGCAAGGACTACAAACAGATATTTATTGGGTACTTTGATTGCCCTAAGCAGGCGCATGAAGCGTATGTGAACAAGATAAAAGAGTTGCATGGGGAGTTTGCCAACGGTGGAGCTGGGGAATGAACGTAGCGTTGTCTCTAGGCGGCTTAATATTTAAGTCGTTTTATGGCCGTCTGATAGGCGTTGCACTGATTGCACTTAGTGCACTTGCTATCAATAATTCCTACCAACGCGCCAAGGGCGCCAGTGCAGAGCGTACCAATATCGTTAATAAAACTAACGAGAAAGCGAAGCAACGCAATGCACAAGCTAGTAAGGTCCGCCGCGGCAATCCTGTGTCTGGGGCTGCTAAGCGCTTGCGCGACGAATACGGCGCCGGCGCTAATTGATCTATCGTCTCTTTGCAAAGATTGGCGCGTGGTCAAGCCTGCTAATGCAGACAAGTTCACCAACAAGACCGCCAAAGACATCCTAGATAACAACGACACGCGCCATAAGGTTTATGGATGCCATAAGCTTGAAAACGAGGCCGCGTGATGTGGTGGTTATCGGCCTGGACAATCGCAAACCTTGTGATCGCTGGGCTATTCTTGACTGTTGTCACCTTAGATAATGCACCACTTGATGAGTGGTTGTTCTTCGTAATTCTGGCCGCGTTGCCTTGGGCCTTAATATACATTTGGAAGCGAGCAACATAATGAACGATCATCGGAGCGGCAGCTATGTACCCCACACGTCATTCGATGCCGCCATACCAGCAATACGTGCCAAGCTCAGATCCTCACACGGTGGCCACTCTAACGGAGCTCCGCATCGGCCAGCACAATACCAACGAGGCCCTCAAATGTATCAAGAGCAAGCAAGACCAAATATTGCAAGAGGTCCGCAAGCCCGCACGCCGCCTGCCGGAATGGCTATCCCCTCAAATAGTGGTGTGGATCATTATCATATTCGTTTCACTGATCGCGAATTTGACGGCGGAGAAACAGAAGCAATTGCTAGGTCTTCTCGACCATATGCCCAAGTGATTCTTGCAAGCATTGCGGTTGTTTCTTTAGGGCTATACGCCTACCGCATGCTGACCTGAAGCGGGTGTTATTTGGCACCTTGCACGCTAGTGCAGACCATCCAGATAGCTCTTAGCTTCCTCAACCGTCCCTCTGAATGCCAGCCTTGTAGATATAGAAAATAGCGCATAGAGAGCGATTAATCCGAGCACTACGGCAAACGCATCTATGAGTATAGATCCTCCGCCGTACACATGATTGACGACAGATGCCGCTACGGGCGCTGCCATGCTGGTTCCTTCGGCCAAATATTTCACCCAAGTCCAATTCGTAATTGTGATTGTAATATCCACGTTACTACCTCAAAAAAACGATCAGTAAACAGTGTCATGCAACGTACCTTGGATGTTTGATCTAGATCAAGTCCGTGGGTGCATGTGTACGGGGGAACCTTTCCTATCTCGGGATTAGTCGAATTTCACGCAACGCAGCAGCCAACTCGCTCAAATCGCGACGGCGCTGCTCATCCTTCGCGCTACCATAAAAGCTATTGGCGTGCTTCTGGATCAGGGCAACCACATGCCTGTAATCATCCTCGCGCAAGGTGCGCAGACAGGTGATTGCATGATGGTCGTGATCATTCATGAACCGGCCTACCTTTCCAAGTTTGCGATCTGCTCTTCGACAGCACTTTTGATGGCCTCACGGATCTCGAACTCAAGCTCCATGAAGTTTGCTTGAATTCGAGATGAGTCACCTTTGACCGCGTACGTGTGGTTCAGCATGATATCGCGCGCCCGGTCGTGAGCCCATCGTGGCGATCCGTTGATCATGTCTTGAGCGTCTTTATCGAAACGCATAGATCGGGCCTTCCTTGCGGTTAGATTTGGGGCTGGTATTTGCAGGCGCTCTATCCATTCTGAGCTACATCCGTCGACGGTGGGGTTCGAACCCACGACCTCCAACTACTGACCAGTTTCGCATCCCCAAGGCATCTAAGGGACCGTCTCCCTACTCTGCCACTACGCTCCGAGAATCTCTTACAGCGGTCCTGTCGGAAGCGCGGTGCCGCTGAGCATCGCCGTAAGCTGCAGCCGTACGGCAATTCGAGTTATCCACCTTTGTCCATGGGCGGGCCTCTACTTCTTCTTGTCCAAGGCTTCTTTGACTTGGGCATCTATGTGGTCAAATGCGCGTTGGGCTGCATCGTATGCTTCCCGCGCTTGAGCAAGTTCACGCCGCCGCTTGGAGCGGATAACAACCAGCCCATCGAACTCTTCGTCTGACATGCTCGGGGCCTCTCTTCTGTGTTGGGGACAACGTAAGCAGGCCCTTGACAAACGTCAATACAAAAAATACTTTTCCAACAAGCAATACATTCAGCGCGAGCAGTAGAACATTGACGAATCCCCAGACAGCCGTCACAGACGGTGAGATGAAAGACAAATGGCTACAGGTCCGCGTCGATGAGGATATCGAAGCGGCGCTAGATGAACTGCGAATAGCTGATTTGCAGAGCGGCAGATCCAAGAAGCTGCCGAACAAATCGCAGATGGTTATCCTGCTGATTGAGCGCGCCAAGGCGGATCTCAAGAAGGGCAAGAGGTAGTCATGGCAAAAACCTGGAAGATAACAAATCACGAGGAATATCTCGAAGCGCGCGCCGAGCTTGATCGTATCAACAAGGCGATTGCGGAGGCGCCGAAGGACTCTGTTCCAGTATTCAAAGGCTCTGCTGAGCTACACACTGAAGTCCAGGCTTGGGAGCGTCGCAATAGCATTACACATCCACCGCCGTGGATGAAGTCAACGCAGTAGAGAAGGTGCGAGCATGGGCAAGGCAGTCGATTTCTATGATCTTGGCTTGACCGCCGAAATCACTTCTGATGGTCGCCTTCGAATTGTGTCCAAAGAGGTGCGAGGGCTTGTGCTGTCCAGTACCGACCATGATGCAGTGTGGCGCGACCTCGGCCCAGCATTACAGGCGCTGCTCAAGCGAAACGAAAATTGGCCAGTTGATAATTGAGGTGCGCAGATGACTTATTTGAAACTGAGGTTCAAAGCGTTCCTGTTTGCTCTTCGCTGCGCCTGGAGCGTTTTGAGGTTCGGGAAGTCGGAACGGTTTGGCCCTGTGCACATGGAGGGCCCGGGTGTCGATGCCTGGGATAAGATTCGAGATAGAAAGTAAGGGTGGATGATGCACTGGGAGAGTGTGCCTGCAACATACGTTTGGCACTCCAACACACCCACTCGCCGCCGCACTCGTGTCGAAGCGTTTTGGCGTAATGACAGATGGTGGCGGGTGTGGGGGCGATCGTGCGTCAGCCCGATTGAAAGAATTGACCACGACGAGCTAAGAATTGTGAAAATGCAATTCGACGATTAACGAGAAGGTGCGGCTATGACCAAGGCAAACAATCATCCGATCGTAAGAGATCTTCGTCAGCTTCTCGACAAGCACAAGATTGACGGTGCGGTTTTGGTTGGTGTTTTTAGCAACGGTCATCCGTTCTCAGCTTCTGCCGGTCGCGACGTTGAGAAGTGCAACGCTCTTGGTCCAGTTCTTCAATCTGAATATGTGGACATCGTAAAATTTGAGGTCGATCAGATTTTGATGGATCTATCTCAAACGAAGAAGCTGGAAGGTTAGGTGCTGCTATGGGTGTTGTAAAAATCGACATGACAGAATGCGCGCTTGCGATTGGCATGGGTGAGCCTGATGAGGCGGGCAGCTATGTCAACATCACCATGATTGCATTCGGACAATCTCACGATGACCCACCGCAGCAATTAACTTTCCGATTGTCGGAGGGCGAAGCCTTGATGTTGCGAGATCGCTTAGTTCATGTCTTGTCGAGGTAGGCTATGGAACCGATGCCATCGAAAGAGGACTTCGACGACGCTGCGGATGAACTCGCTGATGCCGTCGAATATCTTCAGACACAGCTGCATGCTGGTGAAGGCGTGCTTGAGAGCCAGTGGATAGGTCCGGTGATGCGAGCACATGAACTGCTGCTGCATATGTCCGAGCTTGCCCCGACTGACGAACAACAGAAGTTACCAACGTAGGTGGGACCATGGCTGCACGGATGACGGTTGATGACGCCAAGGCTGAATGTGAGCGCTGGTTTGCGCATCTCAATCGCCAGAAAACCAAGGCGCTTGAGCTTGGTCGTATCGCAGCCGAACGTAGAGCCGGGCGAATGGATTACGATGAGGCGAAGAGGTTGATGAGAGCGCTAGATAGCAAGCCGACAGTCTACGACGGCGCCAACCTGGAACGCGCTGTTCGTGTGCTGCTGAAAAATTTGAAATAGGAAAGGTACGTGCGAGAGATGGCAGACGATGCATTTGAGGAACTAAAAGATGTTGTCGTTCGATTGCAGCGACTAACCGGTCATCGTGATGGACTGGTCTCAGTCCAGATCAATTCAGAGGCTTGGGAAGATTTCTCCAACGCGATCAGACACTCACCAACAATGCGCAACATGGTTCCGGTTGAACATGGTCAAGGTGCGGATGGCAGAGGGAAGCGGTTCGAGTTTATGGGAGTTGAGTTTGCCGACTACAATCGTCTGACTGGCTTAAGCTCAACTAGGAAGTAGAGGTGCCCAATGGAACGTTTCGCCATCAAGATATATGAGCGCTGGTGCGAACGCAGCTGCAACATCCTTGGATGGAACGATCAGGGCGAGGTTGCGAAGAACCATTTCAGGCGTGTTGCGCGAATTGTTGTTGCAGCGCGGCTTTAACGAGAAGGTGCGAAATGTGGCTACCAGACACACAGGCTGACAAGGACGCCAAACACGCCGAAAGGCTGTTAGCTATGAGCATCGCTGATGAGGATCTGCAGGCGGAGCTTGATCGCATTTGGTTCAAGCTTATCGACGCACGAAACACAGGCAGTAAGAACTTGCTGCAGGACGCGATTGATGATCTCGGCTGCATAATTGCGAATGATGACGATTGAACGAGAAGGTGCGACCGTGACAGAGCCTACGTTTGAAGTCCGAACTATTGAACGGAACACTTGGGCTGTGGTTCGCGGAAGAGATCGCGTGTTCGTCACGACGGATTGGGTTGCGGCAGTTCGCACTAAAGATGAATTGAACCGGGCCGATCGGCGGGCATTCTATGAAGGCCTTATTGTCGGTGCGTCAGAGCGATCAGTGAAATAGGGGTGCGGCTGTGACCGACTGGATGATCGCAATAGATTTCACTTTGACAATGATCATATGTGTCGTGCTGCTGATTTGGATCGTAAGACGAATTAACGAGTAGGTGCCCAATGCTTAAAGATCCAGAGCCATTAGTCTACGGCCACAAAGAGCACCGTAGCGGCTGGTACAATCTATTTCGACTGCGGTGTTTTTTCAAAAACTGCCCATGCCGAATGACGCGTCTTGATGAGAAGGCCGGGTGGCGCTGTGTGGACTGTGGCGAGCTGAAGGGGGTGTTCGGAGAACTATACGGCGACGGCGGCGACAACGGTTGGCGCTATCCTCGACAGGCTCCAGATCCTAAACCTTCTCCACAAACTCAAAACGCAGAATAGGTGCCCTTTTCACTGCTGGGGCATAGTGCTGGGACTCAATGCGCTAGTTCCCTACTTGTTCACGCTTCTTCATCTCCCGCCGAAATTTGATATCATCGATTGTTTCGCCACGCGGGCTCTTGCGATAGTCCCACCGTCTCCACGTTGATTTACGAGCTTGAATCGTAATGGTCTCAATCTCACACGGAACCGTCTCAAAGATCAGTATTTGCTCCAGCTGATCGCTAAGATGAAACCACTCGTTGTGATGATGCTTCTTGGAGAGAGCTCTATGAATGCGGTTCTCATCCGCAGTAGTTCCCTCCAAAGCTCCCAGAAGACATAGCTGAAACGGAATATGTCCCTGAAGAGTCTTCATGCGTGACGATATGCATTGGCTGTGACCGACCTTCACGTAGTTTCTGCAAGTGATGAAATAGACTCCCGCGAGCTCCTCCGCTTCTCCATACTCAAGAGGAGCATCATGAACTGGATGACCTTGATTGATTGCGGCCAGAAGCATGTCTATAGATCGGTCTTCCATGGTTTCCACTTTACCACCTAACCCTTTGATTCTTGGTGTGTGATTCTTGTTCGGTTTCCAGGCAGTATATTGAAGTATATGCCTAAACTGCGGCCTTCGAAGCCGAGGGTTGGGAGTTCGAACCTCTCCGAGGGTGCCAAATTTC